>CALGKV010000001.1 GCA_937930465.1 Methanosuratincolales archaeon
TGAAAAGCCCTAGAGATACTGGATCAGCCCCTACAATCGCAAGTGCCCCCTTGTCGTGGGCTATCTCTACCGCCTCCTCTATAGCTTCGTCAACCGTGCCAAAAAAGGAGGGGCTCTCAACATATATTGCCGCGGTGTCATGATCGGTCTTGTCAAGGAGTGCCTCTTTGTTGAGACACCCTCCTCGGTTGTATGGGATCTCCTCGACCTTGATTCTCTGCGGTTCTCCATAACTCCTCAGGATCGCGATCCTATCCCTGGGCATGGAGGACGGTACAATGAACTTCCTCCTCCCAGTCACTCTTACTGAGAGCAGCATCGCCTCTGCGATAGCAGTGGGTAGGTCGTACAGAGAGGCGTTCGCAATTTCCATGCCGTAGAGTTCGCATATAAGGCTCTGGTACTCGAAAAGAGCCTGCAATAATCCTTGGCTCACCTCGGGCTGGTATGGCGTATATGAAGTTAGGAACTCCCCTCTTGAGATTAGGTGCTTTATTGCGCTTGGAACGTAATGGAACCAGGGGCCGCCGCCGATGTAGCATTTCTTACCGTATAACTTGTTTTTTGACAGCATGCTCTCCACGAAACACTTGACCGAGAACTCGTCCATCGGATCGTGGGGCACCCCTTCTAATTCACTCTGATTGCATGGCACATCGCCAAAAAGCTCATCCAGGTTTGAGATGCCCAATGAGAGGAGCATCTCGGACAAATCTGAGGAAGCGTTGGGGATGTATCGGTGCGATACCGTAATCCACAACCCCTATCTTAATATTTGGGTAGCCATGATAATTAAACTTACATCGTGGGGTCACCAGTTTGATAAGTAAACATCTGCCTCATCTCTTGCTACTGCTCATGCTTCTGCTTGCAGCAGGGCGGTTTGCGACTGTCTCGGCATCTCCCTCAAGCGTAAATCGCACGATAATTGCCGAACCGTACTTCCAGGTTTATGAGGATCAATTCGAACTCGAAAGTTCGCGCGGAAACTATACAGTCTCATTCATTCTCCCTTACCCGCAGAGCTTGCACTCGGTCAAGGCTTACGGGTCGGATAATTCAGAGCTTAATGTTTACGCCTCATGGGATGCGACCTCGGGAAAGCTGACTCTTCTTGTGGAAACAAATGGCTCATCCTCATTTCGACTGCGGACAATTGTCCACTACACGACGGTCCGCTCAAACTCAACTTATTCAACCTTGCTGAACCTATACCCTGGGGTAGATGAGGGAATGGAGGCTTCACTTGTCCTATTTCCGCCTTCCGACTCTGTCTTGATCGGAACCCCCGAGAACCTTTCTCCCGCCTCCATAGGCGGCAAGCCCGCTCTGGTCGGGACAGCGGTCTTGGAGGCCTCGGCTTCTCACAACGCGACAATAAAATACACCGGTTCCTACGAACTAGTTGAGATAAGCTCGCTCGATCACAGGATCAGAGTCGGGCAGAACCGACTGACGGTGACAGACTCGCTCCAGCTGGTGAACCTGGACACTTCTCCCATAAGCAAGGTCACTTTCAGCCTACCGGAGGGCGCATCACTGGTGAAGGTTTACGACTCGATAAGTTACATGCAATACACGCTGAACGGGAGCGAGCTTACTGTGAACCTGAGGACAAGGCTCCTTCCCACTGAGAAGACCTCCCTCACCCTTGTCTACGATCTGCCCTCTTCAGGCAGGATTGGGAGTCAGGGGGTAAAGGCGGTTCTGAGAGGAGACTATCTACCAGATTGGTGCAAATACCTTGTCCGCAGCCTATCCCTTGTTGTCGAGCTCCCGTCTGGCTCGTCCGAGGTTTCCGCACCAGGCTTCGAGATCACCAACGGATCATCTTCGATCGAATGCCGTGCTCGGGCATCTGACATCTATCCACACTCAGGCATGTCGTACGCCATCTCCTTCGTCCCAGCACCTGCATCAATCTCGGCTGGTGCCATAGTATTGGCGGCGGTCGTCTTATTGGCTGTTTTGGCACTAATCGCCTATTATATTAGGCACAAGGGATCCTTCAATAAGCCAACACCGCCTACCCCGCCCGCCCACCCTTCCCCAGCCCCAAAGAGGTCTAAGTCCAGGCAGTGAATTGCCCCAACATGGCTCTTAAGCCTTCCATTAAAATTGTTCCTTTTCCTTCTTGGTTTATCGCTCTCAGAGACCATCCTGCCGCCTAAACCATTCGACCGTCTCGGCTATTCCTTCCTTCAATGAATATGCCGGCTCAAAGCCCCAGTCCCTCTTTGCCTTCGAAATGTCTGCCCAAGAATCCCTCACGTCGCCAGACCTTGGGGACAGGTGAGCTATCCTCATTTCGCAGCCGAGAACCTCTGATATTGCCTTGGCGAGCTCGATTACCGTCGTCCTCTTTCCCGACCCTATGTTGTAGACGCCAGTTGCCTTCGACTCTGCAGCCAAAAGGTTCGCTCTCACCACATCCTTCACATAAGTGAAGTCCCTGCTTTGGAGTCCGTCCCCGTAGATGGGGAACGCTTCCCCCCGAAAAGCACAGTCTATGAACCTGGGAATAACTGCCGCATACTCGGATTTTGGATCCTGCATAGGTCCGTATACGTTGAAGTACCTAAGGGCGACCGTCTTTAGGCCGTAGAGCTCGGTGAACACTCTGCAGTAGTGCTCGCCTGCGAGCTTGCTCACTGCATAGGGGGACATCGGTCTGCATTCCATGTCCTCCCTCTTGGGAAGCATTTCTGTTTCCCCGTAGACAGACGAGGACGAGGCGAATACGACCTTCTCTACACCACATTCTCGCGCTGCAACAAGCACCTTGAGCGTTCCTGTAATGCCTGCATCGTTTGTTTTTATCGGATCGGAAACTGACCTAGGAACCGAAGGTATTGCAGCCTGATGGAAAACAAAGTCGGTCGACTTGAAAGCCTCCTTCATGGCTTCTAGGTCCGTGACGCTTCTCCTTATAAGTCTCGCACCGCCAAAGCCAATGATGCCCTTGATATTGCTTTCCTTGCCTGTAGAAAAGTCGTCCACGATCGTGACCTCGTTTTCCTTGCAAAGCTCAGCGGAAAGATTCGATCCGATGAACCCTGCGCCGCCGGTGACGACTACCTTCTTACGCCTCATAGCGCCCACTTGCCGCTTGTTAACACACGTGGATGGTAGCCCGGGAGAGATTCGAACTCTCGTCGGCGGGGCCAAAGCCCGCCATGCTTGGCCGCTACACCACCGGGCTGTTTGATTTGAACGTGTTTTTCCATATTACCCTTTTGGTCAAAGCAAGTTGCCATCGTATTCGGCGACTCCCCCGCCGATTGGAGCGTCCCCTGCCCAACGCAGCCGCCGTCCTGATTTCTTACCCGTCTGTTCCAAAGGCAATGGTTGCTTCCAGGGGTGTGCCTCAAAAACTCTTATTAATGGGGGCATTTCAGAGCTATCAGAAACTATCTTATGGATAAAGTCAGGTTGATCAAAAATGTCGATTGGCCTCCACTTCGAGGTTCTGTTCAACGCTGCTCCGTTGCAGGAATTGGGCATTGCATTAGCAATGTTCGCCTACCTGATGTTCGTGGTCTACTCAACCAAGTGGGTCTACACAAAGCTCAGATCGAGGAATGTGGAGCACAACATCTCGGTTTACTACAACAGGAAGATTATCCATATATTTGGAGCAGGCGTACTTACCCTTCTATTCCCGGTCTTCTTCACAGGCATAGCTATACCGATGATCCTTGTCGCTATAATTGCAACAGTCATATACATCCCGCACAGGCGCGGCAAGATACTCTACTGGTTCCAGATGGAAGAGAATGCGTACGAGGTCAACTTCACTATTGCATGGGGATTTGCCATAGGCTTCTCTTGGCTGATCTTTGGGGATCCTATCTACGGCGTGATCACCGCATCTTTCATGGCTTTCGGCGATGCAATCACAGGAGTTGTGAGGAACGCGCTATTCAGGCGGCGGACAAAGCACTGGTTTGGAAATGTGGCAATGCTCGCCGTGTGCGTCCCTATCGGGTACTTCTATGCAGGTCTGGCCGGATTCATCGCGGCTATCGTGGCGTCAGTGGTCGAGCACTTCGAGTTCAACCCAATTGATGATAATGTCCTTATAACGATCGGATCGCTGGTTACGCTGATCGTTTTGAGGGAGTTTCTAGGACTTTAGATTCGTTAAATTAAATCAAAATTCTTATATCGACATCTATTTGACTCTTTGGGGTTAGCGAACGAAACCGTGGATATTTCCTGTATTTATTATTGCTGTGATTTCCGTAGTACTTACTTCATTCTGTGTTTTATAAAAATTTTCGCCCTAATCGGAATTCATCCCATTACCATCCCACACCCTAAGAGTGAGATCTGGTAATGCAAATGTGTTTGAGGAGTAGTTTATGTGCTGAGCACAAGCGCACTTCAGTGGGGCATGCTATCGCTTTTACCTTGGCTGGTACGGGCATCTGCGCATCTGAGATCCCTCCGCTAATCGCCACCCTTGGCAAGAGGGCTACTTTGGTCGTCTTGCTTATCTTCTTATTCGGCTCGATCTTAATGGGTGCAGGGATCAACATCTTCTGCAAATCATCTAGTGTCACGATAATGACCTAAAGTTTTATCTAAACGCTCAGGTTATTATTAAAAGGAGGAGTTTTTGTGGCAAGCCAAAAACTTTTAGACATGCTGAATGAGGCTGCTGCCAGAGAAATACAGGTGTCCATACAGTACATTTGGCAGCACATAATGTGCCGGGGCATGTTCAGCGAGACAGTCTCCGAGGTGCTGGAGAAGATAGCGATCGAGGAGATGAAACACTACGAGGAGATCGCAGAGCGCATAGACTACTTAGGCGGAAACCCGACTACAAAGCCATCCGAAATCAAGTACGGGAAGAACATAAAGGAAATGCTCGAAATTGACAAGAAAGACGAGGAGAACGCGATAACGCTCTACAAGAAGATAATTGAAGTTGCCGAGGCAGAGAAGGACTTTGTAACGAAGAAGCTTTTCGAGGACATTCTGAAGGCAGAAGAAGAGCACCACTACAAGTTCTCGACGCTCTTGGAAGCAGACTGATCCGGTCATTAAAATTTAAATATTTTTTTAAATTTTCATCCCTAGAGGCTATATTTTTTACATAATAAAATAAAATTGCTTGGTTCATTTATTTCCATTGCTGCTCCATTAGCGGCTTATTGGCTCTCATTGATGGTCAATCAACCGCTCACCATCACCATAACTGTTTTTAATGGTAAGAACACCATGGGTTAGCAAGGAGTCGATGGAGAGGGAAATATTTGGCAAAATGCCCAAAATGTGGAACCGAGGTAGCAAAGCCTACAAAGACCTGGAAGCTTGCACCTAAGGGTAAAAAGGCAATAACGATCGGCCTCTTTAAGTGTCCAAGCTGTGGTGCATTCTTCAGATCCGCACAGAAGTAAAAACTTCTTTTTTTATTTTTATTCCACTCCTAAACAGTTTAAAACTTAGAGAAGAAATTATACAAGCTGGTCTTATTTGGTCGATTGAACCTTTATGATCGGAACCGCACTCAACAGTCTTGTGAATTTATTAAAAATTTGCCTCAAGAATTGAATCTTGAAATGATGAAAGAAAGAGGGAAGTGAACGTCCCTTATTTTACCCGCACCGACACAACGTTTGAGTAGGCAGAAACTATGCCCAGCGATGTGCTGAAAGCCTGGACCCTATATTTGCAAGCCCCTGATGGCGCAGTGGCGTCAATGAAGGATGTTACGTCGGGACTTACTGTTGCTATGCGAATATAAGCTGTGTACTTGTTCTTTAGCCATACGGAGCGCTCGATGTAAAAGCCTTCCTCGTTGTTTGAGTTATCGGTCCATGTTAGTGCAGCGTACCCCGCCCCGCCAGTTGCCTTCAGGTTCGTTGGCGGGTTGAGCGTAGGTGTTGTTTGGACATCCACCGTGACCGTTACGCTGGTCGTTGCTGTAGCCCCCTTGTCGTCCGTTACAGTGAGCCTCGCTGTGTAGGTTCCATTCGTGGTGTATGTATGCGTCGCGGTAACACCCGCGCCAGCATATCCGTCGCCGAAGTCCCAAGAATAAGAGACGATCTTTCCGTCTGGGTCACTCGACCCGCTCCCGTCGAAGCTTACAACCAGTGGCGCATAGCCGGTCGTTGGGTTGGCAACCGCGTGCGCAGTCGGTGCAATGTTTTC
>CALGKV010000002.1 GCA_937930465.1 Methanosuratincolales archaeon
ACGCAGCATACTTGATTCACGTGAGTCGATAGTGATGCCGGGCACAATCGAAGAGCTTAAGAAGGCTGCCGCCGGGAAGAGGTGGATCTCTCCCCATGCCAAGATAGTTGTGGTCGTGGACGAGGGGGATGGCGTAGCCGAGATAATAGAAGACCATGCCCGGGGGGTCTGCCTGGGCGGATCGGCCTGGTCGCTCTACCACTACACGAGGAACAGCAGGGGGGTCTTCTGGTCAAAGCGGGAGGGGCCGAGACTGTTCTACAAGCTGCGGATTTCGAAGCCTGGTTCGGAGCCTCCTGCTGGGCTACAGGCCAGTTACCGCCCCGCCTCAATAGAGTCGATCGAGTTGGACGGAGAGCTGGTGCGAATCACTTACTCTGGACTCGCCGGGGCAGGCGTCGCTGCGCTGAGCCGTGGTCTGGCTGAAGGCGTTGTCGATGCTGACGTGAAGGACTGGGGAGGGGGGAAGAGGGTCGGCAGGGCTACGATAGCCGTACCCAGGAAAGAGAAGCTCATAATAGGGGTGGACGACACGGACAGGTCGGACGAGGGCGCCACGTGGTCCTTGGTGAACGAGCTAGCTCTGGAGCTTTGCAGGAGTCTCCCTGGCGTTGACTACTTGGAGCACGCCATAGTCCAGCTCTACCCGCAGAATCCCCACAAGACCCAGAACTGCGTCGCTGTCTCCGCCTCATTTGCAGTGCCGCCAGCCATGGTCGATGCAGCTGTGGAGACATTCAGAGTAATGCTCAGATCTGAGACACTTTCGAAGGAGACCGGGATGGCATACTACAGGGGGATACAGGTGCCCGATGCCGCGATGCGCTTTGCTATGAGGGCAAAGGAGGGGATGGTCACGGTCGAGGAGGCAGAGTCTGTCGCAGCCTCGAGCGGCTTCACCCTTCTGAGGGTGACCGGAAGCAGGGGGCTGATTGGCGCTGTCGCCTCAATACCTTTTGTCGAGATCCCGGACGAGGCGGTGAGATTGCCGGATGGCGGCGGCATATGACTATATCGTGGTAGGCTCAGGAGCCGGCGGGGCCACTGTGGCGAAGGAGCTCTCCAGCGCAGGGAAGAGCGTGCTCCTGATCGAGAAGGGACGGGAGATGGCGCCTGGGACTGAGTCGAAGGCGTATTCCGTGATCAAGTCTGGGGTTGAGATATGGCTTGCCGAATGCCTGGGCGGGACGACGACAGTTAGCATGGGGAATGCTGTGCGGAGCCGGATAGTGCGGGGGCTTGAGCCGTACTTCGAGGAGGCTGAGCGCGAGCTTGGGGTGGTTCAAATGCCCCTGGACAGGATAGGGCCGGTTTCGAGGCGGATGCTGGAGCTCTCGGAGGAGTGGATCATGATGCCAAAGTGCATCGACTTCAGCAGGTGCAGATCATGCGGGTCGTGCGCCTACGGCTGCCCGCATGGCGCGAAGTGGTCATCCCGCAGGTACCTCAAAGAAGCCGAATCCAAGGGCTGCAAGTTATTGACAGGTGAATCCGTGGAGCGGCTGCTGCTCGAATCAGGTAGGGTATGCGGCGTCGAGCTCCTGAAAGGGAAGGTCTACGGTTCAAAAGGGGTCGTACTGGCTGCAGGGGCTATCGAAACTCCAAGAATACTTTTGCGCTCTGGGATTGCGGCTGGGAAAGGGCTCTTTGTGGATACTTTCGTCACTGTGGGGGGAGTGCTGGTGGACTCATACCTTAACAAGGAAGTGGGGATGCCATTCTATCTACAGGAAGAGGGGTTCCTGATCTCGCCCCACTACTCTTCGCTGCTTCAAAAGTCTCTTCATAAAAGGGGAGTAGCCTGCAAGCCAGGCGACATCGTGGGCTTCATGGTCAAGATACGTGATGAACCATCGGGAGCGGTGACTCTCGATGGCGTAGAGAAGGTATGCACGCCTGCTGACTTCGAGAAGCTGGAGAGGGGGCGGTCGCTAGCAATAAGACTCCTGATAGAACTCGGAGTAGACGAGAAGACTCTAGTTGATTCCCATCTCAGAGGGGCTCATCCTGGGGGGACCTGTTGTGAACTCGTAAGATCCCCTGATGGGCCAATTACGGACTTGGAAGGGCTGTTGATCAGCGATGCGAGCATAATACCTGGCGCATTCGGTCTCCCGCCGATTCTCACAATCATAGCATTGGCGAAAAGGGCATGTTCTGTGGAATTAGGGAGAGCTTGATTCTGCTTTAATTTGGAATGTTTCCACCGTAAATACTTAAATAACCTTTGGCATCTTCGGTTTTCAGTGGGAAAAGTGAACCCGATCCTTCTGTTCTCGGTAGCCATCTCATTCTCGGCGACATTCATTCTGACTAAGAAATGGATCCCCTCAGCAATAAGAGCCGGTCTGGTCGGCAAGGACATGAATAAGCCCTCGAAGCCAGAAGTAGCGGAAATGGGAGGCGTCCCTGTACTCGGGGGGATCTTGGGAGGGATGCTCTTTTACATCGGGCTGAACACGTTTCTTTTTAACAACTTGTCCTACAATCTCGTTCTATTTGCGACTATGGGGACGATCCTGATCATCTCAATAGTAGGCCTAATTGACGACCTGCTGGGTTGGAAAATGGGTCTATCGCAGCTGCAGAAGCCGCTCCTCACAATCCCTGCCGCTCTGCCAATGATGGTCATAAATGCCGGGCATTCTTCGGTCGATCTGCCTCTTTTTGGCGCAATAGATCTGGGCATTATTTACCCATTGGTCGTGGTTCCGATAGGGATTGTCGGCGCATCCAACGGGTTCAACATGCTTGCCGGGTACAATGGTCTGGAAGCCGGCATGGGGCTGATAATAGTCTCTACCATAGGGTTCGTCTCTTATATGACAGGTGCCCCACATGTTGCCATGATGTGCGCAATCACCGCGGCAGCTTTGACAGCATTCCTAATTTTCAACTGGAACCCAGCGAAAATCTTTCCTGGCAATGGCTTCACATACGTGATTGGCAGCATTGTTGCTTGCATGAGCATTTTGGCAAATGTGGAGAAGTTGGCAATCATCCTCTTCATACCATATTTCTTGGACTTCTTGCTGAAAGCGCGAAGTAAAATGAAGGCTGAAACTTTTGGCTGTGTCGATCCCAACGGATTTCTTAGAAATCCATACAATGGTTATTATGCACTGCCTCACATCATAATCGACATTATCATTATGCTCAAAGGCAAGGCGAATGAAATAGAAGTTGTCAAATTTATTTTTCTAATAGAAGTATCGATTGCAATTATTGGGGCAGCTATTT
>CALGKV010000003.1 GCA_937930465.1 Methanosuratincolales archaeon
GATGGGGTGGATTTTTCAATATGCGAGCTGGAGGAAGGGGGCTGGGTCGATGTTGGCAGGCCTTGGAACGTGCTCGAGGCAAACCGCCTCTTTCTTAACGAGCTGATAAGGGGAAAGTCGATTAATGGTATCGTAGAAGAAGGGGTTCAGATAAGGGGTGATGTCGTAATCGAGATGGGCGCAACCGTCCTCTCAGGCACTTACATCGAGGGCCCCGTCTGGATCTCATCCGGCTGCAGGGTCGGGCCTAACTGCTACATCAGGCCCTACACTTACTTGGCCCAAGGCGTAAGGGTTGGCAACGCGTGCGAGATAAAGGGCAGCGTAATTATGGAGCGCACCCATATAGGGCACCTCTCATACATAGGCGACAGTGTTCTGGGAAGGGAGTGCAACATAGGTGCAGGCACAATCACAGCCAACCTAAGGTTCGACGGGAAAAATGTCAGGTCATCTATGAAGGGGAGGATTGTCGACACTGGCACCCGGAAGCTGGGCGCTTTCTTGGGGGACGGGGTGAAGACTGGGATCAACGTATCGATCTATCCCGGTGTAAAGATCGGGCACTCGAGCTGGATAGGTCCGCACGCCTCTGTTCAAAGGGACATTCCTCCAGAGACCTTTGTCACCTCTAGGGTCGAACTGGAAATGCGGTCGAGGCGGTGAACGGCATTCTTCTCGAGAGGAACGTGATAAAAAAAGACCACAGGAGGGTAAGGCTAAGGTTCGCTCTTGCGTACCCGAGCCCATATCCTGTCGGGATGAGCAACTTGGCAGTCAGGCTGCTGTATGAGCTCATAAATGCCAGGGAAGACTGCCTCTGCGAGCGCTTCTTCTTCTCTGGATTCAGGACCCAGCCTGTCAGCCTTGAGTCGAACCTCCCCATGGGTGCTTTCGATGTCGTTGGTTTTTCACTCCAGCATGAGATCGACTACGTCCGGATGCTTGATATGCTGGACTCTTCCTCGATCGAGCTTTTCGCGTCTCGACGGAAGAGCCCTCTAGTGATCGCCGGCGGACCTGCAGTGTCAGCCAACCCTTCCCCGCTTGAGGATTTCGTCGATCTCTTTTTGGTCGGCGAGTCCGAGCAGGTCCTTGACTATCTCCTGGACATGCTTTCTGAAGGTTGTGACCCGCGACAGCTGGCTGGATCCAGACCAGGCCTTTACGCCCCCGGCGTCGAGGCTGAGCGGGGACGTGTTGATTCGCTCGAGTGCGCACCGCATGCGGTCAGGCAGGTTCACCCCGTTTCGGGGAAGGGCTTCTCTTCGACATTCTTGCTCGAGGTGAGCAGGGGCTGCAACAGGGGGTGCAGGTTCTGCTTGGAGTGTTTCCTCTACACGCCAAAGCGAGAGCGATCCTTCAGGATGGTGACGGAGATCTTGGAGCAAGGTCTCCCTATCTCGGGTCTTGATAGGGTCACATGCATAAGTTCCGCGTTCTTCGACCACAGGGAAATAGGCGATATCCTGGCATGGATGCGCGACAGGCATTTGAGGTACTCGCTGCCATCTGTCAGGATCAACAAGGCTGGTGCTGGTTTGGCCGAACTCCTTGCTGAGGGGGGTCAGCGATCAATCACTGTTGCCCCTGAATCCCCATCAAGCCGCTTGAGGGGTGTGATAAACAAGCCGCTCAACGAATCGGATATGGCGAGCTTCCTTGAGGCATCCCGCAGGGCAGGCATCAGATCCCTGAAGCTTTATTTCATGGTTGGGATACCTGGGGAGGGCATTCAAGACCTGGAGCTCTTGCGTCCGATGCTTGCGGGAGCTATCTCGGCAGGCTTCGACCCGAGATCGATCCACATAAGCGTGAACCCCATGATACCGAAGGCGAATACGCCATTCCAATGGGCACGCATGCTCAGCGAACCGGAATACAGCTCCAGAGTCTCTATTATGAGGAAGATATGCTCTGACTTGGGGGTAAGGAGATTTGAGTCGATGGACTACAGGTGGGGAGCAGTGCAGGCATTCCTCTCCACGTCAGGGAGTGGCGCTTCATCCGTCATGCTCCTTGCGCTCAGGGATATATCAGAGGGCGGTCAAGGCGATCTCGGCACATGGAGGCGTGTGCTCAAGGGAATCAAGAAAGACTTTGAGACATTGCCGCCTGCTTATTCCGAGGGAGATCCCCTCCCTTGGGAACTGATAAAAGGGGGTCCAAGCAGATCTCTATTGCTGCATGAATACCGGAAGGCTGTCGGAGGGCAGGTTTGATGGGGTTTTCAGAGAAGGAGCTGAAGCGGGACTACCCGAACCTCTACAGGGAGATCCGCCCAGAGTCGGGGAGCGGGCATCCCTTGAAGGTTGACAAGGGCAGGGGCTATGACCCATCTGTCATAGACTTCCTGCAGCGGTGCAGCACAGACGAGGAAGGCCTTGAGGTCATCGACTTCATGGAAAAGAGGGGCGAGATCTCAAAGGCTTACGCAGCCTCCTTGAAGAAAAGGATCGCGGAGTCTGGGATAAGGTCTTTCGGGGAAAAGAGGGAATCTGGCTACTACTTCAAGAAGTTTGGCTAACCGCGCAATCCTTTAGCAGAGACTATCTTGATTATGTCTCTGTCCTTGATCCTGTATTCCTCTCCGATCTTCTGCCCTGTTCTTGCGTCGATTGCATACAGGAATCCTTCGCCCAGATCCGAGTGGATCTTGTATGCAAGCCCCCTTGCAGTCGTCCCTTCTTGAACAAGCACAACATCAGGGAGCACATTCCCCTTGTGGTCTGTGAGCTTGTTTGCGTCCTCAACAGGGAAGACCGATATCATCTTCAGCTCCTTCTTGTATATGCTCTCTATCGCTTCCTGCACCCCTGTGCTGCCCCACTTCCCCAGGAGATCCCTTATTTTGCGGAGCCCCTCCTTCTGCCTCTCGTTTAGCTCCCCCTCCTTGAGGATCTTAAAGTCTGGATCGCCAGGGCTGTAGCTTATCACCCCCTTCTTTGCAGCCAGCCTCAGAGCTAGCTCGGCCTCTGCAGAGCAGGGGATTACCGTCCTGTCCTTGAATTCTTGCCTCAGCCTCTCGATGTTGCACTCAGCCTGCCTTATGTCTATCTTGTTCGCTGCTATAACCATCGGTTTTGAGGCCCTCCTCAGCTCCTCAACAAAAGTCCTCAGATCTTCGTCTGTCCACTCGTCAATCCTCTTCTTCAGCTCGTCCCTTGCATTTATGGCAGCCAAGATGTGCCGCCTGCTTATCATCAGCCCTGTTAGCCTCTCGGCCAGCAGCGCAACGCCATCCTCCTTCAGCTGCCTTATCCCCTTAACGATCCTCTCCCAGTCTTTCTTCAGAATGCCTGTCATCCACATCGTTATCTCATGCTCAAGGAACCTGACATCGTCCACGGGGTCTCTGGTCCCGGGCTGGCAGGCATTCCCATTGGCATCAGTGCTGCCTGATGCATCTACTACCTGTATGAAACCGTCCGCCTGGCGCAGATCGTCCAGGAACTTGTTCCCGAGCCCGCGACCCTTGTGGGCGTCGGGGACTAGCCCGGCGACGTCTATGAGTTTCACAGGAACCCATCTGACCCCTTCGCTGCAGACTGAATTCCTGGGATTGTCTTTCACCCCCATCTCCTTGCATACGCACTTTACCCTTATGCTGGCGATCCCTTGGTTCGGCTCTATTGTGGTGAAAGGCACTGATCCTATTTTGGCCGGGGCAAGAGTGCTGGCAGAGAAGAACGTTGTCTTGCCTACATGCGTTTTGCCTACCAGACCAGCGATCATTTTTCGGCTCCTTTAATACTTCTGCGCCGAATCTATATTATATTAACCCCATTCGGCGGTAACTCGATTCTGGCATCAAAGGGCAGCCCTAAGCCCCGACTGGGGCATGTCTCCCACCCAGCTAGCAGATCTCCCCGAAATTGTCGCCTGCCCCTCTGGCGTTCCCTGCATTGGGCATAAACTATTTTACAGCCCTTGACGGTTTAGATGGCGCTAGGTGTCCCCAAATGAGGGTTCTTATTGCTGACGAGGTCGATGCCGAGTGCGGATCAAGGCTGAGGGCCGCAGGATTCGAAGTCGACGAAAAATTTGACATCTCATACGATTCCCTAAAGGGAATAATCGGGCTGTACGATGTCCTGATCGTAAGGAGCAGGACTAAGGTAACACGTGAAATTATCGGTCTGGGCAAGAACCTCAAAGTCATCGGGAGGGTTGGAGTCGGTCTTGACACAATCGACGTAAAGGCTGCCGAAGAGGCTGGGATAAAGGTACTCAACACCCCCCAGATGTCTACAGTTGCAGTAGCTGAGCTAGTGATGGGCATGATGCTCAGCCTAGCAAGGCAGATCCATGTCGCCAACGACTCAATGAAGAAGGGCCTTTGGGAGAAGAAGAAGCTCCATGGAACCGAACTTAACGGAAAGACGCTTGGGGTAGTTGGCTTCGGGAGGATAGGGAGGGCGGTCGCTGAGAGATCCAAGGCATTTGGCATGAATATTCTAGTCTACGATGTAATAGTCGACGAAGCTGCCTTGGCAAGGCTGGGCGGAAAGAGAGTAAACAGGATAGAAGATCTTCTTTCCATGTCGGATATGGTGACCGTGCACGTACCGCTGCTTCCAGAGACTTACCACATGTTTGGGGACTCTGCCTTCTTGTCGATGAAACAGGGATCATTCTTCATAAATGCCTCGAGAGGGGAGGTGGTCGAAACAACAGCCCTCTTGAGGGCATTGAAAAGCGGCAAGATCGCAGGTGCCGCCCTAGACGTATTTGAGCATGAACCCCCCGAGACCCCAGAGGAGAGGGAGCTTGTCTCAATGCCCAATGTCCTCGTCACACCGCACATCGGCGCCCAGACGAGGGAGGCCCAGTCGCTGGGGGCGGTCCTTATAGCCGAAAACATTATAAACGCCTTTAAGACGCTTTAGTCTGCGGTTGGTGCGACAATGTCCGCTTACAAATACATCAGGGATGCATGGCGCAGCCCCGGGGAGGGGTTAGTCAGGAGCCTGCGCACGGAACGCCTAATCAAGTGGCGTCGCGAGCCCGCAGTCTGTCCGCTTGAGCATCCAACACGGGTCAACAAGGCCAGGTCGCTTGGGTACAAAGCAAAGCCTGGCATTATTGTGGTCAGAGTTAGGGTTATAAGGGGCCCAATGAATGTGCAGCGCCCGCGCTCAGGGAGGCGCCCTAAGAGGATGGGGATCTACGGCCTTACCGTCAACAAGAGCGTGAGATGGATAGCGGAGGAGAGGGCTGCAAAGAAATTCCCGAACATGAATGTCTTAGGCAGCTACTGGGTAGCCTCAGACGGCAGGTATGCCTGGTATGAAGTCATCCTTGTGGACCCTTCAAACCCATCAGTCAAGGCCGATAAGGATCTCTGCTGGATAGCACAACCAGCCCAGCGCGGTCGAGTCTACAGGGGCCTTACTGCAGCCGGAAAGCGAGCCAGGGGTCTCTGAAAGAAGGACGCCAGTTGCCCTTCAAGGGCAATTTCCGTTTTTTGTTAAATTCCTGGTGCCTTCTCTTATGATATCGAAAGTCTCGATCAGCCTGATATGCCATGCGACCGAGGATCAAAGCAAGGTAGAGAGGGCGCTGCTGAACCTCCTCCCAGAAGGGATTCGAGGGTCTGCCCAAGTCAAGTACGCCGTTGCGAGGGGCCATCACGGGAACGAGATAATGATCGCCTCCCTCGAGGAGGAAGGTCAGACCGCAAAGGATGTGGTGGATTACATCACAAAGCTGCTCCCGCCTGGGGATCTCCTTCGACTGAGGGACGAGTTGAACCGTTATTTCGACTCGAGGTCGACCTTCTTCATGCGGCTCGACAAGCAAAAAGCCTACTCTGGCATGCTTCGCCTTTCGGACAGCGATGATATTATCAGGGTAAAGATATCAGTCCAGCTCAGGAAGGGGGAGCAATCGAAGCTCCTCCACGACCTGAACTTGGCATGACTTTTTTATCCTCCACTTAGAATAAGGTTATTGGGGGATCTGTTTTGAAGTGCAAGGATCTCAGGACTAGGTACTTAGTCTTCAAGAGCTCTGGTCCCCTAAGCCCGCACCTCATCCCAACTGCCATAGCGAAGTTCTCCCCGCCAGGATCCAAGATAAAGCTGGTCAGGTCTGAGGGTCAATACGCGATAGTCCGCTTGGATCAAATAGCGCTAAAATCGATCCAGAGCAGCTTGGGTCGGAGGATCGAGCTGCGGCTCCCAGGGGGCAGCGCAACCTCGCTCGTTTCGACTGGAACGATGAGCAACGCTAAGGAAAAAATAAAAGCGATACGCGGGAATTAGGGGCTGGGGATGAAGAAGCCGTCCCAGTCAAGTCAGAATGCTAAAGATGTTGAACCTGCGACGGACTGAGGGCGAAAGCCCCGCAGGGAAACTCCCTGCGCCCACTTTACATTTGTAAATTCCTTTTTCAAAAAAAAGAAACGTCTTTCTTGCATTTTCTAAATTTTTTTGAGCCAATATGGCTGTTTTTCAAACACACTGACAATTAAACATGGAGAATCTGAAATATTTTTTAATGCTGATGTCAGCAACTAATTCAAATTCACTTTTCAAGCGATATCTTTAAAAGCTATTGAATAATAAGCCAATTGTTTTTCGGAGTGTAAGGCTGATGTCCCTCCTTAACGAAAAGGCGCGCGACGACCTCCTAAGGGCACTGAAGGGAGAGCGTGTAGACTATTCCGAGGACGAAGTGACTGAGACCCAGTCGCCAAAGATTTACAAGGACATATTCCCGTTCGAGTCACCTCCAAAGATGGTCTGGGACGGGATAGACGTTCCCATGGAAATACCGGAGAATCTCTGGATCACTGACACGACCTTCAGGGACGGGCAGCAGTCGAGGGATCCGTACACTGTGAACCAGATAGTCGACCTTTACAACTTTCTCCACCGCATCGGCGGGCCGAATGGCAAAGTACTCATGTCTGAATTCTTCCTTTACACTGCAAGGGACAAGGAGGCCGTATCGAGGGTGAGGGGGCTGGGGTACGGTTACCCTCGGATCACGGGATGGATCAGGGCAAGCAAAGATGACCTTAAGATCGCCAAGGAAAACAAGGTCGATGAGGTAGGGATGCTTGCATCCATTTCTGACTACCATATATTCTACAAATTCAAGGGGCTTAGCCGCTTCCAGGTGATCCAGAAATACCTCGATGTTGTTGAAGAGGGGCTGAAATCCGGCATAATCATGCGTGCGCATCTGGAGGACTGCACCCGTGCAGACATCTTGGGGGTCGTCATCCCATTTGCGAAACGCTTGATGCAGCTATCTGAAAAGTACGGGATCCCTGTGAAGCTGAGGATCCCCGACACGTTGGGGCTTGGGCTGCCCTGGTCAAAGGCTGCGTTGCCGAGGAGCATCCCCAAGATATTCTACCTGATGCGCCAACTTGCAGGCGTGCCCTCTGAGTACCTCGAGTTCCACGGACACAACGACTTCCACCTAGGGATCGCCAACGCCACTGCGGCTTGGATGTATGGCGCCTCTCTTAACAACACGACCTTGCTCGGCATCGGCGAGAGGGCAGGAAACGTCCCGCTTGAGGCTATGGTCTTCATATACTCCGGCCTAAAGGGGGGTCTAGACGGGATGAACACGCTTGCGATTACAGAAATGGCGCAGTACTACAAGCGGAACATAGGCTACTACATACCTCCTTACTACCCGATTGTGGGAAGAAATTTCAATGTGACGAGGGCAGGCATCCA
>CALGKV010000004.1 GCA_937930465.1 Methanosuratincolales archaeon
GGCGCCAGTTCTTTTGACGTTCAATCCGAATCCTGAAGCCTTAGGCTCCAAAAAAGAATGCCACGTAATGCTTCTGCATGCGTTTTAACCTCATCTGGGAGGCGTTAGAGTTAAATACTTTCATATTATTCTTTATTTGCCTTTAAGAAGGGGATGCGTCTATTGAGTTCCTCATACAGACACATAGTCAGGCTGATCGATACCGACCTGAAAGGGGAGGAGAAAGTAGGATACTCCCTGAGCAGAATAAGGGGTATCGGAATCAATATGGCATACGCGCTTACTAGGAGCTGCGGGGTTGATCCCGAGGTACGTGTCGGCTACCTCCAGGACAGTGACATAAAGAGGCTTGAGGAAGCCCTTTCAAACATCTCGTCCAAGTTTCCGAGCTACATGCTGAACAGGAGAAAAGATCCATTCACTGGTAAGGACGAGCACTTGATCGGCTCAGACTTAGTGGTGGGCATAAAGTCTGACATAGACCTCATGAGGAAGATAAGGAGCTGGAGAGGAGTTAGGCACTCCTTGGGTTTGAAGGTCCGCGGTCAGTGCACGAGGACCACTGGAAGGTTCGGTCCGTCTGTCGGTGTGGCCAGGAAAGCAGCAACCGCGGCTGCAGGTGGCGAGTCTAAACAGTAGGTGATTTGGCATGGGTGACCCAAAGAAAAGCAGGAGAAAGTGGCAAGGCCCAAGGCATCCTTGGAAGAAAGAGAGGTTGGTCTCAGAGCTCGCCCTCCTGGGCAAGTACGGCCTGAGGAACAAAAGGGAGCTCTGGACAGCCGAAACCAAGCTCAAGTCTATAAGGAAGAGGGCCAGCGAGATCCTCGCCATAGAAGATCCTGAGGTCAGGGAGGCTGAGGAGAAGAAGCTCGTCCAGCGACTCGCAAGCCTCGCTCTTCTGAGCGAGGGAGCAGTCCTTGACAACGTGCTGAGCCTCAATGTCGAGAATATCCTAGACCGGAGGCTGCAGAGCGTACTCCTCAAGCTGGGATTCGCTGCAACCCCCTACCAGTCAAGGCAGCTAATAGTCCACGGTCATGTTCTCCTCGACGGAAGGAGGGTGACGTCCCCTGGCTACATGGTCAAGAGAGACGACGAGATGAAGATCGCCTGCGATATCAAGATAACTGCTCCTGAGGCAGTCACAGAGGAGGCATAGGGATGTCAAGGACCGACAAGGCTATGAAGTGGGGAGTAGCTAACATATACAGCTCTTACAATAACACAATCGTTCACATAACCGACCTTTCAGGCGCCGAGACTGTGGCATTCCAGTCAGGAGGTAGGATCGTCAAGGCCGACCGCGAAAAGCCCTCGCCGTATGCAGCCATGGTAGCTGCCACAAGGGCTGCGCAGGAGGCTCTCGAGAAGGGTATAAGCGGCATCCACATCAAGGTCAGAGCTCCAGGCGGGCACAAGAGTAAGACACCTGGGCCAGGCGCCCAGGCGGCTATCAGGGCTTTGGCAAGGGCTGGCTTGATGATTGGAAGGATAGAGGACGTGACCCCAATACCACATGACACTACCAGAAGGCCAGGTGGAAGGAGGGGAAGGAGAGTCTAAAAGAAGGCTTAAATACCTTCTTTATTCTTTCACTTCAAAACCTGTGTTGGAGGTTAATACAAATGGATGTTGAAGTTCTCGGCAATGTCGGCGCGAGGTTCAAACTCGTCGCAAGGGGGGCACGTCCATCTTTTATTAATGCCATCAGGAGGACTGTTATGGCAGAAGTGGTCATACCCGCCGTTGAAAAGGTATTCATAGCCGAGAACTCAGGCGTCCTTTATGATGAGATACTTGCTCACAGAATAGGGTTAGTGCCCCTCAAGGGTGGGGAGGGCCTAGTTCGCCCCTCTGAGTGTGACTGCGGTGGGAAAGGTTGCCCGCGCTGTGAGGCGATATTGACTCTTGAGGTTGAGGCGCCGGAAGATTCTTTTACCGTCTACTCCGGTAGGCTCAAGCCCGAGGGCTCAGTTTTTGTAGCTAATAATGACATACCGCTCGCCGTGCTGAACAAGGGTCAGAAGATCGCCCTTGAGGCTCACGCGCGTCTTGGCTCTGGAAAAGAGCACGCAAAGTGGCAGCCCGTTTCATGTGCAGCAATCAAGTACGAGCCTATCATCACTGTCGACCCGGAGAAGTGCTCGCTCTCGGCCAGATGTGTAGAGGCATGCCCGAAGAGGATACTTGCGATTGAGGGTAACGCTCTGAAGGTTACCTCTATCTGGGACTGCACCCTATGTAAGGAGTGCGTTGAGGCATGCCCCAATGGGGCGATTTCAGTTTCTTATAACACTGCGAATGTTTTGCTGGCTCTCGAAAGCGAGGGTTCACTATCACCGCAGGAGCTTATTTACGCTGCATGCGACGTTCTGAAGAATAAATTCGAGTCAATAAGGATCTCGCTTGAAAATAAGGAGGCATCTTAAATGAAGAGGACATTACCAACAAACCCTAAGACCAGGCGCCTGATAAGGCTGCTCAGGCGCGCTTCAAGGTCAAGCAATGTCGGTGTCTGGAGGGATCTGTCCGAACTGCTCTCTGTGCCGACCAGGAAGAAGATCTCTGTCAATGTAAGCAAGATCGACAAATTCGCCAAGGAAGGGGAATTCATAGCAGTCCCTGGAAAAGTGCTTGGCTTTGGGAACATCACCAAGAAAGTCGACGTAGCTGCGCTGTCTTTCAGCCCTTCGGCAAGGCAAAAGATAACGAGTGCCGGAGGCAGGGCGATCACTCTCGAAGTGCTTTTGAACCTCAATCCGAGGGGAAGAGGGGTCAAGATACTGAGGTGACATGAATTGCCCGAGGTACTATATATCGACGGAAATGGGCTGCGGCTCGGGAGGGCTGCCTCTAAGATAGCCAAGCATCTTATGGCAGGAGACAAGGTTGTTGTAGTCAATGTCGAGAAAGTAGCCGTCTCTGGGGATAGGGATTCCGTGATGAGCAAATACGAGCGGTGGATGTCCATAAGGACTCTCAAGAACCCGGAGGAAGTTGGGATGAAGCAGCACCGATCCCCAGACCGACTCTTCCACAGTGCCGTGAAGAACATGCTGCCCAAGACGCCTTCGGGGAAAGCTGCGCTGAAAAGGATGAAGGTCTTCATAGGAACCCCTGAAGAGTTAGCAAATGCCCAATTCATGACAATCGAAGATGCACATGTAAAGAACCTGAGGGGTCCTTATATGGCGCTTGGCGAATTATCAAAGAGCCTAGGGTGGTCAGTGCAATGAGCGAGAAAGTAGTCGTTGTAAGCGGAAAGAGGAAGACTGCCATCGCAAGGGCAGTTGCCACGAAGGGGACAGGGAAGATATACATAAACAGCACCCCGATAGAGATCATCAAGCCAGAGCTGGTGAGGATGAAGGTCATAGAGCCCCTCCTGGTCGCCGGGGCAGAGTACGCAAATGCTATAGACATAGACGTAAAGATAGAGGGCGGCGGCGTCATGGGTCAGGCTGAGGCGGCAAGGGTCGTAATAGCAAACTCATTGGCCGAATTATTTGGCGAGACCATCAAAGCAAAGCTGATGGCATACGACAGGAGAATGCTTGTCGAGGATCCAAGGAGGACCGAACCGAAGAAGTTCGGCGGCTACAGCGCCAGAAGAAGGAAGCAGAAGTCTTACAGATAAGGTGTCTTTATGATTATCCCTGTCCGGTGCTTTACCTGCGGCAAGGTCATCGCCGACAAGTGGGAGGCGTTTAATGAGCGAGTAGGCAACGGAGAGAACCCCGCCAAAGTGCTGGACTCTCTTGGGATCGAGAGGTACTGCTGCAGGCGAATTTTCCTCTCGCATGTCGACCTTGTTAGCGAGTCGCTCAATTTCTCGGTCAGGGACAAGGAAGGAAAAATATAAAAGCATTTATCGAGTTCACTGATTTGCATCATTGGGGAGTAATTGCATGGCGACTATAGAAGCTGCTGACCTCTTGTTGCCGCTTGAGGTATACCTTGCGGCTGGGATACATATCGGCACTCATGTCAAGACCAACGATATGCGCCCCTTCATATACCGGGTAAGGCCCGACGGTCTGTACGTCTTGGATGTAAGGAAGACGGATGAGCGCATCCGGGTCGCCTCAAAGTTCATAGCAAAGTTCGCCCCTGAAACTGTCTACGCAACCTCGGCGAGGCAGTATGGGTTCAAGCCAGTTGAGAAGTTTTCATCTATGATCGGTGGGAAGAGCTTGACTGGGCGTTTCATACCTGGCACGTTCACAAATCCCAAGCTCTCCAACTACTGCGAGCCGAAGCTGCTTGTCGTGACCGACCCCAGAGCTGACTGGCAGGCTATGGTCGAGGCCGCAGAAGTGGGCATACCCGTAGTAGGCCTATGCGACACTGACAACCGGGCCCAACTGATGGATCTTGTTGTTCCTATCAACAACAAAGGACGGAAATCCATAGCCCTGGCATTCTGGCTTCTAACCAGACAGGTGCTACGGGAGAGGGGGGCGTTAGGTCCGACAGAAGACCTCCCTGCGACAATCGACGACTTCGAGTCGAAGGTCCTAGTCGCGGAGGAGGAGTACGGGGGAGACTATAGTCTTGAGGGATAGGCATCCCTCAGTCTCCGGATCCTTTTATGAAGCTGACCCTGCTGCCCTTGAATCGCAGATGAGATGGTGCTTCCTGCACAAGGTTGGTCCAGGGAAACTGCCGCCAAAGTCTGCTACTGCTGAGAGGAAGGTATGCGCTCTCATTTCACCGCATGCCGGGTACATATATTCAGGTCCGGTTGCAGCTCATGGCTTTTTTGAAGTCTCGAAGGAACGCCCGCCAGAGACTGTCGTCCTCATCGGACCAAACCACACTGGGATAGGCGCCGCCGTGTCGGTCTGGGATGGGGGCGACTGGCTGACGCCGCTCGGGCGGGTTAGGGTTGACCAAGAGGTTTCTCGGGCAATAGCGAAGTCCGGGGCAGCAGAACCAGACTCTGGCGCCCACGAATACGAACACTCTGTAGAGGTCCAGATACCATTCCTACAGTATGTCTTCGGGTCCGCCTTCCGTATCGTTCCCATATGCATGATGCTCCAGGACTTTGAGACCTCGAGGGAGCTCGGCGAAGCAATAGCGGCTGCCCTTAAGGGGAGATCGACCCTGCTCATAGCTAGCACAGACTTCTCGCACTACGTCCCATACAAACTCGCATATGACCTGGACGCGCTCGTGATTGAGGCGATCCTCAAGATGGAACCTAAAAATGTCGAGGATGTCGTAAGGAGCAAAGAGATAACAATGTGCGGTCCAGGCCCTGTGATGGCTGTAATGACCGCTTCGCTGTCACTCGGGGCAGACCGATGCAGAAAGCTCTGTTACGCAACCTCAGGTGACACATCGGGACCAAAGGGCGATGTCGTCGGCTATGGGTCCTTCTCAATCGAGTTTGAGTCAGGCAAATCACACATCTGATGCAAAGTCAGGTCAAAAATTCGGGAGAAAGCCTTAATCTTACCTGGCGGTTAGGTCTAATATGGATGCGATCAGGCTCGACGTCCCGTTCACAGTCCCGCTCCTCGGGGAGGCGTTTGTTGAGGCGGGGACGCCTCTACTCACAGCAGCTCTGGGATTCTCGTGGCGCGTTACCGTAAAGAAGTCTGAGTCTCAGAGGCTCTCCATCCCGATAAGCTCTCCGTACCTCAAAAAGGCACTATCAAAGTTCTTGGCCTCTCAAGGGATTGAAGGTTGTTATTCGATAACCGGCCCGCATGAAAAAGGGCCTGACCAAGACTTCGTGAATGCAGCATCCCTGCTATATCTGACCGAGTGCGATGCAATAGAGGCAGCTTTTCCTGGCCTCCTGAAGAGGGCAGGCCCATGGGACTTTGTGACCGCAGCGAGGGCTCTTACATCCCTTTCGGGCGGGATCGTCGCAAGCAGGCAGGGTGAAGGCTTCCTTTCGGTGGAGTCGACCACCTTTGGTCCGATCTGCTTGAGGATCCTTCCGAGCAGACGCCTTGATGGAACGCCCGTTTCAAGATTCTCTAAGGAATTCCCGGCACTCTCCGACCCGATGTGGCACCTAATGGCTCACCTGGTCCTAGAAGGCGTCGGCGCCCTTCAGAGGAACGACCTAACTGCTTTGGGGAGGGCATTTTCGCTTGAGGTCTCTTTGCTTTACGCAACCGGGCAGATCGGAATCGCCGACCTGCAAAGGCTCTCGGAGATCCGATCACTAGGAAGCAAGATCGTTCTCTGCCCTGCCCTTGTGGCAGATGTTGCGATCCCTGTGGAGGGCTCTTTGCCTGACGACTTCCAGGTGGTGCGCTTTTCCTATGAAGGGGTGAAAGAGATTGAAGGCTGACCTGGTGATCAAGCTCGGCGGGAGTGCGATCACAAAGAAGGACGCGCCGTATACGCCTAACTTGGACGTGATAGAACAGATCGCCCGGGAGTTCTCTTCTTATTGGGGACGGGGGCGTGTGCTGATCGTCCACGGCGGGGGCTCATTTGGGCACCATACGGCAATAAAATACATCGATTCGGAAGGCAAATTGTGCAGCCCAAGGGGGGTCGCTGAGACCAGGCATGCAATGCACCGCCTCACATCCCTGATCGCCGAGTCGTTCCTGGGGGAGGGGGTCCCCCTCTTTGCTATCGACCCCTCCGCCTGCTTCTTCTTTGAAGAAGTGGATGGCAACCCAATTTTAGAATACAACCTCCGTCCTGTTGAGATGGCGCTCTCGGCGGGTCTGCTCCCATCGCTGGGAGGGGACGTTGTCCTAACAAGCCAGGGGCATGGGAGGATCCTCTCGGGGGACACGATAGCGCGTGTACTTGCACTTGCAAGCTCGGCGAGGCTCTTGGCATTCGGGACTGATGTCGATGGTTATCTAGAAGGCGGAAAGCCTCTTGGGAACATAGGTCGCGGGAAGCTCAATGAGATCATTGCTGCTACCAAAGGCAGGCGCAACGACGTGACTGGCGGGATGGCTGGTAAGCTTGGGGAGGCCAGCGAGTACCTCTCATCAGGGGGGAAAAGGGTGCTGATTTTCAACGCGACCCGCCCTGGAGCCATTGCGCGATTGCTGCGCGGAGACGAAGTAGAAGGGACATATATAGATTGAAGCAGAATGAATGGGTGTCTAAAGGCGTTAAGATATGATATCTGACAGGAAGCTGAAGCACCTCGAGATATGCAGGGATATGGATGTCGGGCACAGGCGGAAGACCACGCACCTGGAGGACGTCGAGCTCGTCCACCTCGCAACGCCTGAGCTCAACCTCTCGGATCTCGACCTCTCGACAGTATTCCTTGGGAAAAGGATCTCAGCCCCGCTTATCATTTCAGCAATGACAGGCGGTCACCCATCAACGAAAAAGATCAATGAGAGCCTCGCCAAGGCTGCCTCTGAGCTAGGGCTGGGAATCTGCGTCGGCAGCCAGAGGGCTGCCCTTGAGGATCCCTCGCAAGAAGATACGTTCCGCGTGGTGAGAGAGGCATCTGGTGAGATGCTTGTTATCGCAAACATTGGGGCGGCCCAAATTCTCTCCCCCGAGCGCCTCTCCCTAGCCGAGAGGGCAGTCTCTATGATCGGGGCTGATGCCATCGCAGTGCACCTGAACCCGCTCCAAGAGCTAGTCCAGCCGATGGGTGACACCAAGTACCGCGGCGTATTGAATGCTATAAGCGACCTTGCGGACAAACTGGGAGTCCCTGTAGTAGCCAAGGAGACCGGTTGCGGGATATCGAGGGAGGTTGCAAAAGGGCTCTTGGAGTCCGGGGTCTCTGCAATAGAAGTCGCAGGTGCAGGTGGAACCAGCTGGGCAGCAGTTGAGTACTACAATGCGCAGAGCAAGGGCGAGCGTTCAAAGGCGGAGGTTGCAGAAACCTTCTGGGACTGGGGAATCCCGACCGCGATGAGCATATGCGAGATCCGCTCTCTCAAGCAATCAGTATCAATAATCGCCTCAGGTGGCATAAGGAACGGCCTGGACATCGCGAAGTCAATAGCCTTGGGTGCTGACCTAGCCGGAGTTGCCAGGGAGCTACTGGTGCCTGCTTTTAAGGGCAATCGCGAGGTGGCTGCAAGGCTGGAACGGCTAATCCACGAACTGAAGACGGCAGCACTCCTGACAGGCGCCCGCGACATCAGGTCGCTCAAATCAGTCCCAGTCGTTCTGAGCGGGGGCCTTTTAAACTGGATCATGCAGAGAGGGCTTGGTGCTTGCAAAAATGATTGAGTCAGAGATGTCGGCAGTAGCCCAGGAAGTAGGGGCTTTCATAGGTTCGATGCTTGGCAGAGAGGACCCGCTGTTCAGATCCGCTTACCACCTCCCGTCACATGGCGGAAAGAGGATGCGCCCTTACCTAGTGGTGAAGTCCTGCGAG
>CALGKV010000005.1 GCA_937930465.1 Methanosuratincolales archaeon
CCTGCGAGAGTTTTGAGGCGAAAAAGGAGACTGAATTCTGTTGGTGCAGGGACTGCAGGATCACCTTCCATTCCTCTGATAGAGATCTCCACAAAGGGCATAGTTTCTTCTGCAGGACCAGGGTCGATATGGACGCGCATGAATACACGGGCACTGGGGACTGATGATCAAAATGGATCTGAATTTTATAATCGGAGGAATGCAGGGGGGCGGAATAGAGACTGCTGGTTTGCTGGCAGTGAGGGCCCTGGCGATGCATGGTCTTGAGGTATTTGCCGACAGGGAGTATCACTCAAATATCAAGGGGAAGCACAGCTATTCGCACATCAGGGCATCCGACGAACGGATAAGGAGCATCAAATACCCCGTTGACATCATCGGGGCTCTTGATGTTGAGACTATTGCCACACATTACAAAGACTTGAGGGCTGGCGGTATGCTGATACATGACGCAGCTTTGCTCGACAAGCAAGTCACTAAGCTGCCGTCAATGGAGAAGGAGAGGCTCGAGAGGCTGAAGGCTGAACTAGAGAGGGAGGATATAGGCACAACAGTAAAGGAACTTGACGAATGGTTAGAGAGGAACGGAAGGGTTGTCCTTCAGTTTCCTTTTTCGAAACTCATATCAGAGAAGACCAAATTGCTTTCCCCGTCGATAGAAAGGTCGATGAATACTGCAATGACGACCCTGATCTTGAGGGCAGCGGGTATGCCATTTTCCACTGTACTCGAGGCTATTGACTCGCTATTTATTGATAAATCTGAAGCAAAGGAGTTGAACAAGGCAGTAGCTAATGCTGTAAACAATGGCTTTAATGAAATCCCGGGAGGCAGGAAACTGGAAACCGAAATCCTGGGGGAAAAGAGAGCATCCGGCGTTAAGAGGATACTGGTGGCTGGTAACGACGCAGTTGCAATTGGTAAGCTTATCGGTGGTCTCAGGCTGCAGACATACTACCCCATAACCCCCGCAGCAGACGAGTCGTTTGTGATTGAACAACACTCCAGCATCTTCGATCCAAAGGGGGAAATCGTAGGCTCTCCGATTGTGATCCAAGCTGAGGATGAGATCTCTGCGATCTGCATGGCCATAGGAGGGGCGCTCACCGGAGTGAGGGCTGCGACTTGCACAAGCGGACCCGGCTTCTCACTGATGGTTGAAGGCATAGGATGGGCAGGAATCAATGAGGTTCCGGTTGTAATCACATAC
Source organism: Methanosuratincolales archaeon (assembly GCA_937930465.1). Classification (GTDB taxonomy): domain Archaea; phylum Thermoproteota; class Methanomethylicia; order Methanomethylicales; family Methanomethylicaceae; genus Methanosuratincola. Next base: position 1,211 of record CALGKV010000005.1, read on the forward strand.
TACCAGAGGGGAGGGCCATCGACAGGTCTGCCGACCAGGCACAGCCAGTCAGATCTTCTCTTCGCGATAAATTCCGGTCACGGGGAGTTCGCGAGGATAGTCTTGGCTTCTGGCAGCCATGAGGAGGCAATCTACGACGCCGTTAAGTGCATGAACCTTGCAGAAAAGTATCAGCTGCCGGTCATACATCTCCTAGACAAAGGTATAGCAAACTGCGTTACAACGATCAACCCCCCAGCCCTTTTGAAGATAGAGCGCGGAAAGCTGAACGAGAAGGGAGCACGGGAGTACAGAAGGTTTGCCTTCGGCGACGATCCAGTCTCGCCAAGGGCATTCCTCGGCGAGGAGCTGATGTGGTACACCGGGGACGAGCATGACGAGCTAGGCCACATCACAGAGGATCCGGAGGGGAGAAGGAGGATGTATGAAAAGAGGATGTCGAAGATAGAGAAGATTCTGAAGGAAGCCCCGGACGGGGAAAAGGGTGTGCTTTTTGGTGACGAGAATTTCGAAGAACTGATAGTCACCTGGGGAGTGACGACAGGAGCTGCTTTAGACGCGCTCCCGGATTTGCAGGCGACAGGTTCCAAAACTGCAGTACTCCAAGTCAGGTTGATGGAGCCTTTTCCAGTCGACTTTGTGTCTAAGCTAATCTCCAGGGCGAATAGAGTTACGTGCATTGAGGCGAATTACATAGGGCAGCTTGCGGAGCTGATTGAATGGAAGACTGGATTCAAGATCAAGAACAGGATATTGAAATACACCGGGAGGCTGATAACGCAAGACGAGGTTGTAAGTGCCTACAGGCGGATAAAGGGCGGCGAGGAGAGCGTCGTCCTCACCGGGGGCGAGTGAAATGTCAATAGAATGGAACAGCGGAGTCTGGCCCGACTGGTGCCCCGGCTGCGGGAACTTTGGTATCTTTACCGCCCTCAAGGGGGCGCTATCTGAGTTGGGTATCGACAGGGAAAAAATAGTCCTGGTCTCTGGTATAGGGTGCAGCGGCAAGATTGCGCATTTTGTCAAAGTCCCTGGGGTGCACACGCTTCACGGAAGGGCGATACCATTTGCTACTGGCATAAAGGCCTCGAACCCCGATTTGAAAGTGATTGCCCATGGCGGGGACGGAGACACGCTCGGGATAGGCATGGGTCACTTCATAGCGATGGGGAGGAGGAACCCAGAGATACTCGTTGTGGTACACAACAACGGCGTATATGGCCTCACGAAAGGCCAGGCATCGCCGACGCTTCAGCTCGGCAAAAAGACAAAATCGTTGGCTTTCCCAAACATTAACAGCGCCGTGAACCCGATCCTACTTGGCGTCGCATCAGGTTACACGTTCTTAGCCAGGAGCTATGCCTACAACGTCGAGCACCTGAAGGCTTGCCTAAAGCAAGGGATTTCGCACAAGGGCGCAGGCATCCTTGAGGTGATCCAACCATGCCCGACCTGGAACAACATAGTCACAATGGACTGGGTCGAAAGGAACACATACTACCTCAAGGACTGGGACCCTGTTGTTAAGGATGACGAGGACGCGATCAAGAAGGCACAAGGGATCATAGGAATAGAGTCGGGCGAGAAGAAGGCACTCGGAACAATTCTTGTCGATGATCGGAAAGACCCGTTTGGCAAGAGGCTCGCATCCATTTATAGGCACTATGCATCTAATCCGCCGGCGTCGCAGAAAGTGGAGGAAGGAAACAAGCCGATATCGATCGATCTCGAGAGGACATTCCAGAAATTCTATATCCAATAGATGCCCATTTCTTTATTTTGCATCTTTCTTTCTGAAGCAAGTGTAAGGACATAGTTTTCGGTCACAGGCGATTCAAGCACCAATACAATCTTTGGGGCTGAGA
>CALGKV010000006.1 GCA_937930465.1 Methanosuratincolales archaeon
CCTTCCCGACGAGCCTCCTCCCTGCCCCTCGGGAAACATCAGCAATCCTAGACGCGATCGCCCTTGGATCACCCCGGACCTTCTTTGCGAGTGCGAATGTTGAGAAGCTCAGCTCGCCAAGCGAATGGTCGCTTGGAACCGATAGCTTAACTTCCTCTTCAGGCACCCCCTCTATCTCGAGGGCTGCCTTTACCAGCCTGGCGCACTCATCCCTGAACTCGGCAAAGGGACCGCTCATCATCAAACTACCCTCCCGCTCCATTCCCTCCCCCCTTCAGAAAAACCTTTTCGTGCCAGATTCCAGATCCCGCACCCAAAAGGCTGATATACCGTGCCCCCCTCCGGGTATTTCAGCTCAGGCTAAAAGTCCGAAGAAAGGGGGAATTTGCAACGGGGCTGGAAGATTATCTCTCCGGGAACCCCCACAGGGAGTGGGTGCTGAAGTATCTGGCGGAGAGCCTCTGGTACCCTGGCGACCTCTCCCTGGTCAGGAAGGTTACGAGTGCGGTCTGGGAGGAGATCTCCTCAATTGGATCCCTCTACCGTGGAGAAGTGGAGAGGGATGGCTGGGGTAGCGTCGAGGATAGGCTGATCTCGTGCTGGAGGAAAGACCTCTCAAGATACAAGAACCCTGACGAAGTCGTCTGGGGAGAGCTCAACGGCCTCAACCCGCGGGTCCTCCGGATAGTGAAGGGGATCTTCCCGTCCGTGAGCCACTATTCCAAGCCTTCGGCTGCTGCCTTGCGGGCAGAGCCGCCCGAGCCTCTCCCAGAGTTCCCTTCCATCCCCACTCCGAGAAAGCAGAGGAATTACGCTGCAGCGGCTGCTGCTGCGGCTGTGCTGATAATAGCGGTGATCTTCATTGCACTCTCGCAGGGGCTTTTGGCAATACCGCCACAGGAATCGGTCCCGGATCTCGCGCCCCCGGAGATCCTGTATACAGGTCCGGCTGACGGATCCAAAGTCATGAACCCGGTCAAGATCGCCGCAAGGTACTCCGACGATAGGATGGTGAACATCTCCGCCATCAGGCTCTTCGTGAACGGCTCCGAGGTAGTCCCCACCAGGGTGACCCCAACCGAGGTCGAGTACTCCGCAGTACTGCCTCTCGGCAGGTGCGAGGTCACACTCCTGCTCAGCGACCTTTCGAACAACACTGCGCTTGCGAACTGGTCGTTCACGGTCTCATCCTTCCTTCAGATCGTGGGCTCCACTGTCCTTGAGGAGATCAACCTCGCCAGGGCAGCGCTTGGCCTGCCGCTGGTCCAGCCCTCCCTTGAGTACGTCGCCGCCAGCTATAGGGCAGAGGACATGCTCGCGGGAGGGTACTTCAACCACTACGACCTCCATGGGCGCCTCCCCAACTACCACTACACCTCGCTGGGCGGTGCCTACTATGTCGAAGAGAACATCGGCTATGTCTATTTCCCGCCAATGGGCTCCGATCGCGCAGTGGTCAGCTCAAGGGAGCTGGTCCGGGACATGATCTATGACGATGCCGCTAGCAACTGGGGGCACAGGGACTCGCTGCTGGACCCGACCAACAACCGCGCCGAGGTGGGGGTTGCATGGAACGGCTCCCGCCTCTTCTTGGTCGTGCACATGGTCAAGGAATGGGTCGCCTGGTCCAGCCCGCCACATGTTTCGGGCAGCTCATTCTCCTGCTCAGGCAGCCTCACCATTGAACGGTCCACCCTGAAGTCTGTGGTGATTTACCACAGCGACCCGAGCGATCACAGCGAGTTCTCTTATGACCCCTCCCTTCGAGTGCTTGTGGGGGAAAAGAGCTACAGCCTGGGAAGCCCTATTGCTGGCGTGGCTCCCCCGCTGGTGTTCTATCCAGGCCTCCAGACGATCAGGCCGACGGCGTGGTCCGTCTCTGGGCAAAGCTTCTCGGTATCCTTCAACGCCTCCGCCCTCAGGTCTATCGCTGGCCCGGGCCTCTACACCGTGGTCTTTTACGCCTCGAATACCTTGGGCTTCCAGCACCCCTATGACGCAGGAAGATACTCCAGCGAGCTCCCGGTTCTCTCCTACACAATCCTGGTGAGCTGATTGGGTTCTGGGAAAGTGGTGGGCCCGTCGGGATTTGAACCCGAGATATCAGGCTTTCTGCTGGCAGGATCCGCAGGCATCCGCCCCTGCCCTTCTAGCCAGCCCGCAAAGCGCCGAATCGGGGCAGGGTCTGCGTCCTGATCCATGCTAGACCACGAGCCCACTACAGAGGTAGATATAAGCCTAATAAATATAATATTTGGTGAGGGTCGATTATGGGCAAGGTCAAGAAGGGCGAGCTCTGCTCGGTCTCCGGATGCGTTAGCACTGCAGCCCGTTCACTTTCTCCCTCTTATGCGGCAGAGATGAAGCGGGCTGGCTATGCGATAAATGAATCAGCTAGACTCTATCTCTGTGAGCAGCACTACAAGGAGTTCAAGAAGATCCGCTCCAAGGAGGACAGGCTCGAGAAGTGGCGCCTATCAGGGTGAATCCTCATCTTCTCCGGTGCTTTGGCAGGCGCCGCGAGCCGATCGGCAGCAGCCCAAAACTTTCGGCGACTCTCAAATGATATGACTTCCTGCTGACGGTTTTGAACGATAAGCAATAATAGACGACTGCCCTACTCTTCTCTGGGATACTGATGCCCGGTCTCGACAGCTTCATCCCAGATTCGCAGACCAAGCGCCGTCAGCCCCCGCGCCCTAGTGATGCCGCTCCCGGTCTAGGGAAGGGCCTTGAGCCTCCAAGGAAGGGTCCGCACGGCGGGTACCCCCCTGGATCAGAGGATGAGCTCGGGAGGGAAGATTCAACCGAGCTTGAGGGGGAGTTAGAGTCAGAGGCTGAGGAATCTGAGGCTCACGAGGCCGAGGAAGCAGAGGAGATAATTGCGCAAACAAAGTTCGAGGCCGAGACCCCTTCGGAGACCGGAAGCTGTGTCCTCCTCTCAGTCTCCTATAGCGGTAGCAGGGGGAGGGCACTGGCGAAGCTCTACGATGTGGGGAGGGGCCGGGTCGTCTTCTGGTACGATAACACGGGACACCAGCCATACCTCCTGACAGACATGGGCCTGGACGAGCTCCTCTCCTCGGAGGCATCCTCGCACCCCGGCTTCGACCCCCAAGGGTGCCGGGAGGTCGAGAAGCACGATCTCCTCCAGGACAAGGTCGTAAGGATGACAAAGGTCGCAGCGAAGGACCCGACATCGATCGGAGGGAGGGGGACTGGCATAAGGGACCTCCTCGGGGAGAGGTCTTGGGAGGACAGGATCAGGTACCACGAGTGCTTCGTCTACGACAGGAGGCTTGTGCCGGGGTACTACTACCGCGTCAGGGGCGGCTCGCTGGTCCCAGAGGCACAGCCCGTCCCGACCGACGAGCTTAAGAAAGCCTTTGCGGGTGCGACCCCCGCCTTCTTCGCCTCCCTCACCGAGTGGTTCCCGATATTCTCGAGCCCGGTCCCTGACTACAGGAGGGTTGCAATCGACATCGAGGTCGCGACCGAGGCCCAGGACAGGGTGCCCGATCCACAGGTTGCAGCCAACCCAGTCATATGCGTCTCTGCGGCTGGGTCTGACGGGAGGAAGCAGGTCCTCATCCTACGGAGGGATGGATTCGACGAGGCCTCCGGCAGTGCCGAGCGGCCGAACGAGCTGCCCGAGGACGCCTCGCTAGCTTATTTCGACAGGGAGATCGACCTGTTGAGGGAGGTCTTCCAGCTTATCGTTGACTACCCGATCCTCCTGACCTTCAACGGCGACAACTTCGACCTGCACTACCTGTGGAAGCGCGCGCAGGTACTAGGGATGAGGAAGGAGGAGATCCCGATAATAATGGGAAGGGAGATAGCGCTCATCCCCGTCGGCGTCCACATCGACCTCTACAAGTTCTTCCACAACCACGCGATCCAGATCTATGCCTTCGGGAACGCCTACAAGGAGCTTACCCTCGACGCCATCTCCGAGGCGCTGCTCGGGATCAAGAAGATACAGCTCGAGAAGAGCATAAGCGAGCTCGACTACCTCTCCCTGGCCAACTACTGCTTCAGGGACTCGATGATAACCCTCCGCCTCACGACCGAGCACTCCAACCTGGTGATGAACCTGATCACGCTCATAATGAGGATCTCCCGGGTCTCAATGGAGGACGCGGCGCGGCAGGGGGTCTCGAGCTGGATCAGGAGCCTCTTCTACGACGAGCACAGGAAGGGGAACTACCTGATCCCAAAGAAGGAGGACATCAGTAGCGCGAAAGGCGGCTCGTCGACGACCGCGGTGATCAAGGGGAAGAAGTACAAGGGCGCACTCGTGATAAAGCCCGAGTCCGGAGTCTTCTTCAACGTCATCGTACTCGACTTCGCAAGCCTGTACCCTAGCATAATCTCGAGGTGGAACTTGAGCTACGAGACGGTGAGGTGCCCCCACCGAGAGTGCAGAGGCAACCTCGTCCCCGACACGGACCATTGGGTATGCACCAAGCGCGTCGGCATGATGGCGCACGTGGTCGGGCTGCTCAGGGAAGTCAGGGTGAGGTGGTTCAAGCCGAAATCCAAGGACCCTTCGCTGCCCGAGGAGGGGAAGAACTACTACAAGGTCGTCCAGCAGGCGCTGAAGGTTTTTCTGAACGCCTGCTTCACTGGAGATACAGACATCTTGACCGTCTATGGGCCCAAAAATATTAAGGAAATAAAAATTGGCGACAAGATTGTCAATGTTAACCCATCCACACTCGAGCCTGAAGTAGATGAGGTGGTAGCCAAGCAGGAGTACGAGTATGCCGGAAATTTAATCCACTTCGAAAATCAGCGAACCGTAGATCTGATGGTAACTCCTGAACATAAATTCTTGATCTATGACAAAAAATTAGGCTCTTCTAAGTTCGTCACTGCGGAGGATATTTTAAATTCATACGATCTTATATTGCCAAAACTCTGTTTAAAAAATGTTGAAAAATCACAGAGAGACTTTTCATTCCTAAGCTATGGCAAGAAGAAAGGATGGGGTTTGATAGTAAAGCTGCCTAGTGTTTCAAGAAGGCATATGGTCAGAGCCTGTCCAGATCTGTGGGGCCTCCTAAAGCAATTTGAGGGTCATTACCACAAACCAAATAAAGCTTACTTCATACCAAAAATTGATTCGATTGATGAAAAGACAGTAGAAAAGATTATTCAACTTGGAGGTTTTCCATTCTTAGTGAAATTTAATTTTAATAATCTAAAAAAACAGAACGCCCTCCCTGTTCTTGTTGATTCACGAGCCTTTTTTGAATTCTGTGGGCGGTTCCTCTCAGAGGGTAGACTTGGAGAAAATGCCTCAAAGGTATATTTAAATGGCAATAGAAGAGGAAGCAGCAAAAATTTAGATGCGTTCCAATCTGTGGGAGGGGGTAACCCATGGGGCGATCTCTGCCGCAATGAAATCGAGGAAGTCCTTAAAGCAATGAAAGTGAAATACTCGCGTTGCAGAGAATCATTCCGCATCTCGAATGAATTGTTGCATGATTGGCTGAGCGAGAATTGTTACCAATCTGGACCACACAAGCCTTTCTATAAAATGATCCCTGAAGTCCTTATGGGTGCTGGACCAGATGCTTTAGAGCCTTTTTTAAGCTCTCTTTGCAAAGGAGGCGGCTCCTACAAGCAAACCCTATCCACGAAAAGTGAGCGATTGGCACAACAGCTCTGTACATTGCTAGCAAAAATGGGTTACAGCTGCAAATTCAAATACAATGGATCTTCAAAAGTATACCGAATTGCCTGGAGGAATAAAAATCAGCATACAAACCATTGGAAGAAATCTCTAATTCCTTTCGAAGGACGGGTCTACTGCTTGACGACCAAAAAGAATCACACGGTCTTCGCTGGCCGAAACGGGCGTTTCACATACTGTGGGCAGTGCTACGGCGTCTTCGGAGCCGAGATATTCCCCCTCTACTGCCTCCCCCTCGCAGACAGCACGACCGCAATCGGCAGGAGCATCATCACAGAGACGATTAGGCGGGCGAAGGAGCTGGGAATGAAGGTCCTCTATTCAGACACCGACTCGATCTTCCTGCACCAGCCGACGAAGGAGCAGATAGGGGCGCTCCTTTCCTGGGCCGAATCGAAGTTCAACATTGACCTTGAGATAGACAAGCGGTACACCTTCGTAACCTTCTCGGGGAGGAAGAAGAACTATTTGGGCGTCCTGGAAAGCGGCGTCGTTGACATCAAGGGGCTCATGGGAAAGAAGCGGAACACGCCCCCCTTCATCAAGAATGCTTTCGTTGAGATGACCCAGGTCCTAAGGAAAGTCAAGTCCCCGCAGGACTTCGAGGCTGCGAAGTCCGAGATAAAGGCTATAGTCCAGAGGTGCTACAGCGACCTGAAGGCGAGGAGGATACCGCTCGACGACTTGGTCTTCAAGGTGATGATCTCGAGGCCGCTAGGCAGGTACGACAAGACGACGCCACAGCACGTAAAGGCAGCGAAGCTCCTCGAGGAGAAGGGCAAGGAGGTGAAGCCCGGGGATCTGATCTCATTCGTGAAGGTCCAAGGTCCGCTGGGGGTGAAGCCGGTCCAGCTCGCAAGGATCGACGAGGTGGACGTGGAAAAATATGTGGGGCACATCGAGAGCACCTTCGGGCAGGTTCTCGAGGCCCTGAACATCGACTTCGAGGAGATAGTCGGGGTGAAGCGCTTGGACTTCTTCTCCAGGTAGTGTAAAATTCCTGCTGCCAAAATCCTTAGCTTGCCATGCCCGCCCTGTCGTGCCTGAGAAGGTTGAAGAACCTGAGCTGGAGGATGGCCTCCCTGTATTCAGACTTGAGCTCCTGCTTCATCCTTAGCATTTCCGCCCTGGTGTTGCTGTACTTCTTGCAGCCTTCCATTCCCATCTGGACCACAAAATATCCTACAGCTCAAGGCTTAAAAATTTATCCTGCCCTGCCTAATGCAATCAGGTCACATATCCGGCGTCACTATGGAAAGTGATTGCCATCTGTGCAAGGAATATTGACCTTTTTTGAACCTTGCGCGCTAAGGATCAAAAATCTTCTGAATTCTATTTCCATGTATTGTGCATAGGAGTCATTTAAGCTGATAGAAAAGTAAATTATTAATAACAGCCTGGTAAAGATATTCCTGGTGGCTCGGGAATGAGCAAAAAACCGTTGGAAGTTGAGGTTTGGGGTGCTAAGGTACTTGATTTGATGAACTATCCAGGGGTGAAGGTCGAGTTCGTGAAGTACAGGGGATGCGACAATGAGAGCTGCGGGCACATCGAACATGACCCAATAGACAAGGTATATCGGGTCACGTTCCCCGAAGGCACAAAAATCAAGAAGGAAGGGTCCGGTTCAACCGAGTACGCTCTCCCAGACGGCCCGACCGTACGGATAACACATGGCGGAGACTTCCACGACAAGGTTGTCATTATTGATGCAAAGAAAACCAAGACGAAGGAGCCGAAGATGGGTCTCGGCTAGCCAAGAGCATGCTCAACGACCGTCCATTTTGGTTTGGAATCTTTTGGCGGATCCTTGCCTGCAATGCGCATCAAACTTTTTCCTTTTAAACCCCTCTTTGTTCTTCGGCAGAATATGCGGAAGAGCCGATGTCGCCTATGGTTCGCCACACAAAGAACGCACAATGAATCTGGCTGCCCTTTTTTAGCTTAGATGTTTTTGCATGGCCCCTCTGGGGTCGCCCTCTCCTTCAGCCAATCTCCCGGCGGTCTTGTCCTGCATCATTTGCCGTAATTGAGTTTCCATCTAGCCGCTTGGTCTATTGCCTCTCCATTTCCGGCAAAATCGATTTCAGGAGAACCGGAGCAAAAGCGCATTCGGGATCCTTAGATGATCGCCCTAAGTAGTCTGACCGAATCTGCTGAAAAAGATCCCTTCTGCGCATACTCCATGTCATGTTTATATACTGACGGCGCAAGATAGAACCCACATCCAAGCCCTTCAGAAATATGGCTGGTAAATAATCAGCATAAAAGACAGAGGCGAATCGGATGCGTCTGCTGTTGATCCACGCCGACTATATTGAGTTCACCGCGCTCGAGCCCGCGATGCCGAACCCTGAGCGGATCGAGAGCCAAGGCAAAAAGGAGAGGGTCGAGGAGTGCCTCGTCGCATTCACGACCGTGGAAAAGTCCGACGAGGAGTCGCCAGAGGAGGTCGCCAAGAACGCAGCTTCGACAATTCTGGAGCACGCTGCCTCCGTAAAGGCCACAAGGGTGGTGCTCTACCCATACGCCCACCTCTCGTCTTCCCTCTCCCGTCCTGAATCCGCGATGGAGGTGCTGAAGAAGACCGAGGATGCGCTCCGGGGCACAGTCGAGGCAGTCAGGGCACCGTTTGGCTGGTACAAGTCCTTCGAGATAAAGTGCAAGGGGCACCCTCTCAGCGAGCTGTCAAGGACAATCACTGCTGCCGCAAGGGAAAAGGCGGCTGAAGCCGCAGAGGAGGCCGCCCCGAGGAGCGAGTTCTTGGTCTTGACGCCCGAGGGGGAGGAGTTCAGGATAGACTTCGCCTCCCCGGAGACCTTCCTGAGCCTCAAGGTCGAGCCCCCCTTGATCCAGCTCATAAAGAACGAGGCCGGGATGAAGGAGGAGAGGGGCGCGCCAGCCCACGTAAAGCTGATGAAGAAGCTTGAGCTTGTCGACTATGAGCCAGCATCCGACATTGGGCATTTCAGGTTCTACCCGAAGGGCACACTGATAAAGGACAGCCTCGAGGAGCTCGCCTACGACATAGCTGTCAGGGATCTCCGCGCGTTCAAGATCGAGACCCCGTTCTTGTACCGCCTCGACGAGCCGGACATAGCCGACCAGGCAGAGAAGTTCAGGGAGAAGGACTACCGCCTCACAGTGGAGAAGAGGGAGTTCTGCCTCCGCTTTGCAGGGGACTTCGGCCTCTTCCGCATGATGAAGGGCGCAACGATGAGCTACCGGCAGCTACCTATCAGGGTATACGAGCTCTCACCATCGTTCAGGCTCGAGCAGAGCGGCGAGTGCGTGGGGCTGAAGCGCCTGAGGAACTTCACGATGCCCGACCTCCACTGCTTCTGCGCGGATCTCGAGCAGGGGAGGAAAGAGTACGCCGAGCTCTTCAGTAAGTACACCCGGCTCACCCAGTCTATGGAGATTGAGTACGCGGTCGCTTTCCGAGTCGTGAAGTACTTCTACGAGGAGCACCGTGACTGGTTCGTATCCCTCCTGAAGATGGTAGGCAAGCCCGCGCTGATCGAGCTGCTCCCTGAGATGAAGCACTACTGGGTCCTTAAGCACGAGTACCAGGCCATCGACTCCGTGGGTGGCAACACACAGCTCGTAACGGTCCAGCTTGACATTGAGGATGCCGCTAGGTACGGGATCGAATACACCGACGAGAGCGGAAAGAGGAGGGGCTGCATAATCCTACACAGCTCCCTGGGCTCAATTGAGAGGTGGATGGGGGCGATCCTTGAGCAGGCTGCGAAGGACCAGGCTAAGGGCAAGCCGCCGATGCTGCCCGTCTGGCTCAGCCCGATCCAGGTAAGGGTCATCCCGGTGAACAGCACGTTCGTCGGATTCGCGAAGGACCTTGCAGAGAAAGTCGCCGCTGAGGGCTTCAGGGCAGATGTTGACGACAGGGAAGAGTCCGTGTCGAAGAAGATCAGGGAGGCTGAAGTGGACTGGATCCCGTTCGTTCTCGTGGTCGGGGAAAGGGAAGCGTTGTCGCAGCCGCCGTCCCTCTCTGTCCGCATCCGCGGCGAGGGCGTGAAAAGCACCGACTTCCCGGGCCTAATAGCGTCGCTCCGCGCGCGCGTGGGCGACCGCCCCTGCCTCCCCTCGTACCTGCCCATCATGCTTTCCATGAAGCCGAGGTTCGCCTGATGATCGATGGGTATTTAATACCCGTCCGTTTTCAGGATTTCAGATCAGGTGTTTGCATATGAAAGTCGAATCGATAATACTTGTCACAGCCGACTGGGAGAAGGCAGGCCAGTACGCGATGAAGGTCTGCGATGCAGTCTCGAAGGCGCAGAGCTTGCCCCTCGAGGTCAAGAAGGAGGATTACGACTTCCTAATAGCGCACGGCGTGAAGGACGAGTTCGGGGGAATAGACATCCCCCAGGTCTTCCTCAAGCTGGAGGATGGGACCGTCAAGTACGTCATGTCCCGCATCCCCGACAGGAGCGACGGGATGCCCGACATCGAGAAGGGCATACAGATTCTGACCGACGCGATAAAGTCGCAGTGAGGGCATGGGATTGTCCAAGACGCTAATCCTCAGGTCGAGGGAAGGGTCTCTCGTATCCAAGACTGTCGTCGAGTCCGAAATAAAGCAGGCGATCAGGAAGATTGTGGCTGACGCAGTGCCGCTCTGGAATCTGGACACGTCTGACTTCATCGTGATCAGGGATATGTACCCGGTCTCTGTAAAGCTCCCTATTTCGAAGGAGCAGTACGACCTGTACTCCAAGTACGACATGTCAAGGACCACGAACGGAAGCGTGATGTTCAACGTCCCCGTCTACGTAATCTCCTTCGACAACGAATGGCAGGAGGAGGACTACGTTGACAAGGAGGTCATCGTCGTGGCGCCCGTGGTCGACCAGAAGGTCGAGGAGATCATAACCGAACTCGCGATAGAGGCCACAAAGCCAAGGGAAGAGTCAGACGAGGGGCTAGAAGAGGACGAGTAGTCCCCTATCTGCCCCCCGGGCTCATCTAGCCCGGCACATCATGCATGTCCGCACATTCGGAAAGCCTCCTGTGCCTCATCCATGGTCTGGACCCGAATTCGATTTCATTGCCGATAAGATTCGGCATTGGGGAAGAAATAAACCTATCTAGTTTTCAAAAAGGCTTTTATGATCAAAAACTTAAAAATATACAAACGTGTTAAAAGTGAGTTTGTAGAGCGATCAAAAAGGTGCTTGATTCTTGGCCGTCACAGCCGCCCCAGCAGAGGTCTACTCCATCATCACCAGCGACGAGCAGGTGACAAAGCTCTTCGAGTACCTCGCTGAAAAGAAGAAGACAGTGATCTCTCCAGTCTTCGAGATCGTGATGGGATACCATTATCCAGACATAATGGAGGCCCTGAAGGTCACTTCGATGGAGTCTGTTTCGTTCGCGAAGAAGCTCGTGAAGATGGGGCTGGCAGCGGAGAACTACAAGGAACAGGTAGTCAGGTGCCCCCACTGCAACTCTGAGTACACGACAGTAAGGTTCCACTGCCCTTTCTGCGATTCAACCAGGCTCTCGAAGGATTTGCTGATCGAGCACCTCTCTGACGGCACGATATCCCCCCTGTCCAACTACAAGAAGGGCGGCGAAACCATGATCTGCCCAGCCTGCAAGAAGGCGGTGAAGGAGGGCGACTACAGGACCGTGGGGGTCTGGTATGGGTGCCTCAGCTGCGGCAAGCAGTTCGACACACCAAAGAACAGCTACCTGTGCCTGAGCTGCGGAAAGAGCTTTAACACCCAGGATCTGGTCATATCCTTCGTCAACGAGCTGAGGATAAAGCCCGAGGTCCTTGACGAATTCGCCAGGCGCCACATGCTCCTGACCCCGCTAATAAACATCATGCTCGAGGCGGGGCTCGATGCAAAGTCCCCTGGGACCATGGTGGGCGCCTCTGGGTATGG
>CALGKV010000007.1 GCA_937930465.1 Methanosuratincolales archaeon
GGGAACGGGCTTGGAATAATGGCATGTCGCCTGGACAACAGGATCCTGAGGCAGATGCCAGGGAGGATAGTCGGGATGACTAGGGAGGCTGTTGGGGAGGGCAGAGGCTTCGTTCTGGCGCTCTCGACTAGGGAGCAGCACATCAGGAGGGCCAACGCGACCTCAAACATTTGCACTAATGAGTCCCTACTCGCATTGGCGGCTTCGATCTACCTTTCGCTTGCAGGAGGAGACGGGCTTAGGAGGCTCGCGGAAGGGATCCTCAGGAGAACTGACTTCGCTACCAGGCGGATGAAGGAATGCGGTTTAAGGCTGCCTTTCGCCGGGCGGCACTTCAGGGACTTTGCTGTTGAGGTCTCCGATCCAGAGGGTGCGAACATCAGGATGAGGAGCAAGGGTCTTTCGGGCGGGAGGGATCTGCGCAGAGACTTTCCAGGTCTATCCGGGCTGCTCTTCGCCGTCACGGAAATACACACCAAAGATGACATAGACGAGCTTGCGGTCACAACGGGGTGGGCAGCACATGGGTGAGCGCGGCTTCCGCCAATCCAGGTATGAAGAGCCCCTGGTGTTGGACCTCGGAAAGGATGGAAGGAGAGGGCTCAGTTTCCCGGATTTTGGCGAGCCAGTTTCTGGAGAGATCCCCTCCCAAATCATAAGGCAGGACCTCAAGCTCCCTCAGCTCTCCGAGGTCGAGGTCGTGAGGCACTTCACCAGGCTTTCCCAGATGAATTGGGGGGTTGACACCGGTCCATACCCACTTGGGTCGTGCACAATGAAGTACAACCCGCGTGCAAATGAAGAGATCGCCTCCTTTGACCAAGTCCAGATGATCCACCCCATGCAGAGCTTCGAAGAGTTGCAGGGCTCGCTAGAGATGATGTATAGGCTGGAGAGGGCGCTCGCATCGCTGACGGGGATGCATAGGTTTACCCTACAGCCTGCTGCAGGCGCACAGGGCGAGCTCACGGGCTGCCTCATAATAAGGAGGCACTTTAGGGAGCTCGGCGAGGATCGAGGCGAAATCATAGTCCCGGACACTGCCCACGGCACGAACCCTGCGAGCGCTGCGATGGCAGGGTTCACAGTAATCGAAGTTCCAACAGGCACAGATGGGTGCATAGATGTGGAGGCGTTGAAGGGGGCAGTCTCTAGCAAGAGGACTGCAGGCATGATGATGACAAACCCCAACACGCTCGGGATTTTCGAGAAAGACGTTCTAGAGATCTCCAAGATAATCCATGAGGCGGGAGGGCTGCTATACTATGACGGCGCCAACCTGCAGGGGATCCTGGGCAGGGGCAGACCAGGGGACATGGGTTTCGATCTGGTGCACGTAAACCTCCACAAGACATTCTCTACGCCCCACGGAGGCGGCGGCCCAGGATCAGGACCAGTGGGCGTGAAGGCGCCCCTCGAGAGGTTTCTACCTGTGCCGCTTGTTTCCGAGGAGAAGGGCAAATACACGCTCTGTTGGGACGTTCCTAAAAGCATTGGCAGGGTAAGAGGGTGGTACGGTGCCTTCCCAGTGTTGGCGAGGGCATACTGCTACCTCCTCTCCATGGGAGCCTCCGGGCTGAGGCTGGCAAGTGGCATCGCGGTCCTGAACTCAAATTACTTCCTCAGAAAGATGGAGGGGATAAAGGGGTTTTCGATCCCCTTCAATGGTCGAATAAGAAAACATGAGGTCGTCATTAGTGCGGAACAGCTTCTCGAAGAGACAGGTGTCACAGCCATGGACGTCTCAAAGGGACTTCTGGACAGGGGGCTGCATCCTCCGACCGTATACTTCCCGCAGGTCGTCAAGGAAGCGATGATGTTCGAATTTACCGAGACCGAAACTCGGGAGAACATAGACAGATACGTCGAAGCGCTAAGGGAAATTTCGGCTACAGCGTACTCCAACCGCGAACCCCTGAAGAGAGCCCCGGAAAACGCCTCCATTGGCAGGCTAGATGAGGTTTGGGCAAATCACCCGAGGACGATGGTTCTAAGCTACAGGATGCGTCTGAAAAGGAGCGGTCAAGGGGCGGTGTAGTTCATGGATCTCAGAACCAGATCCACATAACCGTTCACATTCAGCAAGTCTTCGGCAGCAAGGTGACCGAATTCAAAAAGCAGGTTCGGCATCATCCCCGTGACGATTATTATGCCGATCATTATACCAATTGAAAGGATTACAGGAATCGATGGGCGGCAGTTTACCTTCCTCTTTTCCCCTGAGTAGATTATCGCTAGCAGCCGGATCTGCGCTATCGACTCGAAGACAATCGCGACCACCATGGGCAGAATAAGGTAGGAGTAGGCGCTGCCAGCGCTCAGGACAGCCAGGAGCAGGAGGAGCTTGCTCCAGAACATGCTTAGTGGGGGGAAACCGATCGCAGCAAGCGTCCCCAGAGTATAGAGTAGCGAGGTACCAGGCAGTGCCTTAGACACCCCCCGAAGTGCCCCAATCTCTCTAGATCCGGTGGCATGTATGAAGACGCCGGCGATCATGAAGAGGGAGGCTTTTACGAACGCGTGGTTTATTATATGGAGGTAGGCAGCTGAGGCGCCCAACGGCGTGCCCACCCCAAATCCTATGGTTATTAGACCAAGATTAGTTATCGTGGAGTATGCGATTAGCCGCTTTATGTCGGACTGGACTAACATGAAAGCGGCGCCGACAACGGAGGAGGCAGTCCCAAGAATGACGAGGAGCTGGAGCCCAACTGTACCCCCTGGATGAGATCCGGCTGAAAAGCCGTCGAAGAGAATTCTTGCCAACACAGCTATGTTAACTTGTACCAGAAGGCCAGAGAGGATTGCACTTATAGAGCTAGGTGCCATGCTGTGTGCATCTGGCAACCAGAAATGCTGAGGGACGATGGCAGAACCGATAGCAAAGGACCAGACGATCAGCGCTATTATCACTGGCAACGCAGATGGTTCAGCAAACATCCCTCCAGAGAAAGGCGAAATGTAACCGGCAAGCTTCGCGGATATCTCGGCTAGCGTCATGCTCCCGAACATTCCGAATATCATTGCGGTGGAAAGGTAGTATATCGAAATCGCCAATATGTCGTATATCCCGTACTTTATACCTGCCTCGACAGAAGCCTTAACCTCCTTTCTGAACGGGACAAGAAGGATCGCGGATAGCCCCATCAGCTCAAGCATGACGAATATGTGGAACATGTCTCCCGTGAATAGGAGCCCGTACATCCCGGTCTGCATCAGGAACCTGAGCGAGTAATACCACTTTACGTCCCGATCCTTCTCTAGGTACCGCACTGAGTACACCATGGTTGCAAAGAATATCAAGGAGACCACCATTGAGAGCGGCGCTGAGAAACGGTCTATCACGTAAGGGATCCCCACCGGGGGAGGCCAGCCACCCATGAAGTAGACGTAGGGACCATCCAGCAAGTAGACATTGATAAGGGCAAGTGAGGAGAGCAGTATTGTGGCCGCGGTAAGGACCCCGGACAGCAGCTCGACTGAGCGCCGACCTGCGAACATACCAAGCAGTACGCACAGGAAGGAGCCCAAAAGGGTGAGCAGCATTGCCAGGATCGGAGCTTGTACCAGCAGCGGATTCATCCTCTCAGCTCCTTGATCTTCTTCGTCTCTATGGTTCCGTAGTGCTTGTAGGTGTAGATGATGAGGGCGGTGAGGGTTGCGACCTCAGCGAGTCCGATTACGACTGCCGTGACGACGAAGTAGTGCGCCAGCGGATCGACAGCAATAGAAGCGAAATCAGACGGTTCCATGCCTGGCGGGATTATGGGAGGTATCGAATTTCCCAGCCTATACCCCTGGATAATGAAAAGGAGGTTCACGGCGTCCGTCAAGAGGAATATGGCAAGCATCTTCTTGAATAGGTTGGACTTGAAGAGGGCGGCATAGATGCATATAGAGACCATTATTGCGACCAGGATGTAGGGTAACTGACCGGCAGTTGCGATCACCATTCGTCAATCCTCCTTCTCCCTCACCGTCAGAAGCAGGAATATTATTGTAAAGCCCATACCCACATGGACCATCTCGCCCAGCTGGATCGGTATAATAAAGCCTCCTGTGAGGCTCGCAAGTCCAAGGAAGGCAGGGTACCCAAAGGGTGCCCAGGCTTTTGGTTGGTTCTGAAGCGCATAGGCGACCGAGCCGGATGCCAGAGAGTAGACCACGGGTACGATTGTCAGAAACGCTATTAGCGCTAGCCCAACGATCTTTGCGATGTGCGCTTTTTCTAAGTCTATGTTCGTCTCGGTCAGGAACCCCTTCGAGAGGGCTACGATGATGGCGATGTAAGCTATAGCCATTATGGATCCGCCCTGGAACCCGCCCCCGGGGGTCTTTATGCTGAAGATCGTTATTGCAAAAGCTGAGGTCAGTATGAATACGAAGACCATCCGTGCGGTCGCCCTCACTATTACAGTCATGCCCCCCGTTTTTTTCAGCTTCGCGTGCCCCTCGAAGAACATCGCGACAGCAGCTATCCCCACGTAGAAGACCATCGTCTCGTAGAGCGTGTCGTAACCTCGGTAGTCCCAGAGCAGCCCAGTCACAGCGTTCGGGGAGGCGGACCACCAGTCCTTGTTCTCGAAGTTGTAAGTATTCAATAGGTAGAACTCCCCCAGTGGTCTCACGAAGCCCATTTCCGGGTAGCCTAAGAAGGCATATACTAGGATCGAACTCATCAAAACAACGAACAGCAGTCCAAGGAGTGACCCTCTCCAGCCGCTCATTCCTCTCTCCTCCCTATCTTTCTGAGACCGACGATGAAGAATGCGGTGGATATGCCTACCCCGGCAGCCACTTGAACCAGAGCGATGTCTGGGGCGAGGAGCAGGTAGAAGACAGTAGCCACTAGGACGCCTTCTGCGCCTGCCAGCACTACTGCCAACAACAGGTCCTTGGTGTAGACAATAGTACCCGTAAGGACAACACAGAAAGCTAGCAGCAGGTCTATGACCACTTCGATCGTCGCGATCATCTGCCGTCCTCCTCAAGGTGGTCGTGTTCGAGTGGTTCGCGGGGGATCCGCATCCGGGATGCTGCCCTGGCGATCGCGTGCGAGGATACAGGTGCGGTAAGGAAGATGAAGGCTGCTGTTCCTAGCGCGCCGAGAGACGTGACGATCCCATCTTGGCCGTGGACGCCGTAGGACAGGAACGCAACGCCTATGAGCGGTACGACTGATCCGCCCATTACTGAGACTGTGACAGCGTGGATCCTTACAAAATAGGAGGGGAAACGAAGTAGCCCGACTGCGCCGATGATGCTGAGGACTCCACCGAGGATTAGAAAGAAGACGCCGATCACTAAAGAGATCTCAGTCACCAATCTGCTCACCTTCCATGTACCTTGCCACATATAGCGCACCTATGAAGAACCAGAGCGCCAGGGAAAAGCTGATGACGATCAAGTAGGGGGATCCGGAGATCACGGCGATTATGCCCATCACCACCGTGAGTGTGTACGAGATCACATCCAATGCAAGCATCCTGTCTGGGATGGTGGGTCCAACTACCATCCTGTACATCGACAGGGTTATCGTTGTTATGAACATCCCTAAAGAAAATAGAAGAATGATGTCTAGCATAGGAAACGCCTCACCAGTCTCTCAAACCCTTTGCTTATGTTATTGTAGCAGAACTCCTCCTCCACAGAGGGGGCGTTAATCCAGTGGACATAGTAATACCCCCTTCTCTCATCAACATCGACAACAACGGTTCCCGGCGTGTTAGTGATGGAATTCCCAACTGCGGCCACTCCATATTCAGTATTTATCGAATAAGGTACGCGAACAATCGAAGGACGCAGATTCATAGTGAATACCCTTTTGACGACATCCCAATGGGCAATAGGTTCATAGTAAAACCAATAGACTGCAATATACCGCAGTGCGTTAAGCCACCGCCTTGGATCCAGAACTTTTTTCTCATCTGAGACCAGGAGGTTTCTCGTCATTATGCCCACTATCGCCGCGATTACTGACCCGATTATTAGTTCGTCCGTTCCTAGGCTTCCAACAAGAGAGACATACACCAAAAATGAGACGAAAGCTGTGAAGAGAGTCTTTACCAGCAAATTCTCAGCCCCCCATAGGAACTAAGACCAACCAAGGCAGGAAGAAGAATACCAAGGACAGGATCAGCATAGCGGCTATCGGAATTAGCATTGAAAATTCAGCCTTTTCCAGCCTGAGATC
>CALGKV010000008.1 GCA_937930465.1 Methanosuratincolales archaeon
TTATTCAGTATCTGGGCGCAGTATATGTTGCCTAGGGCATATGATGGGAAATACCCGAAATAACCGTGGGCCCAGTGAACATCCTGGAGGACGCCCTCCGAGTCATTTTGGATCTCTACTCCCAGGTATTTTGAGTATTTCTCATTCCAGACCTGAGGGAGCTCTGCAACGTCCACTTTTCCTGTGAAAAGGGCGCTCTCGATCTCGAACCTTATTATTATGTGCAGGGCATAGGTGGCTTCATCTGCCTCTATACGGATCTTGGATGGTCTGACATTGTTGACCGCTTCGAGCACCTTTGATGTATCGATGTCTGAAAACTGCCCTGAAGTGAGCTGGTTGAGTATCGGCAGGAAGTAAGTCCAGAAGTGCCGGGATCTCCCTACCACATTCTCGACGAATCTCGACTGCGACTCGTGGAAGCCGAAGGAGCAGGCTGTGCCGACAGGCAGGTACTTCCAGTTCGGATCCAGATTCAGCTCGTAAAGAGCATGGCCCCCCTCGTGAAGAACCGAGAAAAGAGATGACGTGAAGTTGTGTTCGTAATAATGGGTCGCTATCCTTACGTCGTCGTAATAGCCGATCGTGAACGGGTGCTCCGTCGGGTCTATCCTCCCCCTGGCGTTGCTCCCGATTATGTCATAATTTATGAATTCTGCCACTTTTTTAGCGATCTCCATCTGAGCGCTCTGTGGAACGATCCGTCTTAACCAGTCTGTGTCGCACTTGTAAGACGCATACTTGGATATTATCGGCATGAGTCTATCTTTCAACTTCTCGAAAGTCCTGCTGATGGCCTCCTCCGCAATCCTGGGCTCAAAGAAGTCTATCATGGCTTCGTAGAGCGTCCTGACCCCCTTCACTGGTGCCAGTATCTCTGCAGCCTGCTTCTTCAACTCAAACATCTTCCTAAGCTCCGGCTCGAATATCTTGAAGTCCTTGGCAGCCTTAGCATCCTTCCAATGCTTGTAGGCTATTATTGTCTGCTTCTCCGTTTCGGTTACAAGCTCTTCAGGAAGTTTCGTGTTCTCGTCATACTGCTTTCTTATGAGGTAAACGTTACGCCTCTGGATTTGGTCAAGCGAGTCGTATCCTTGGCTTCTCTCGATGCTCTCCAACAGATCTCCTATTTCCCTGTCAGTGATCATCCTGTGCTCCATCTTTGAAAGAAATGCCAGCTGTTGCCCCCTGAGCTCGAAGGCACCTTGGGGCATCATGGTCTCCGTGTCCCACTGGAGGACAGCCTTTGCCGAAGCCAGGATTGAGAGATCCTTGTACTTCAATAGCAGCCTTTCATAATCTTTCATGAGGTTTGTTTCCATAAATCCAGCCCACTTCCATTCTGTTCACAACATTTCATTTTATGACTTGTGCCTTTTTCTAATATAAATTAGGGATCTTTTTTAATTTCATTTTGCATTTGAGCTGAATTGCCCTTACTTTTAAACGCGGGCTTAGTGTCAAATCCAGAATTCTGCAACTCAGAATTCTGAAAATTCAGAAATTAATAAAATAATTACTTGTTCGCCATGCACAGGTTCCAGTTTCCCAGTTTCACCCAGGTCTAGTAGTCCGGGTCAGCACCTCAGGCGATTGGGGACGGCGGGCTGAACGCCTCGGCCGAAGCCTTGGCGCTTACACCCCCGTTCCATCAACCCTGTGTTCTACAGGAGCCTTCGTCCGCTTTGAGCGGAATGGTCGCTTAGTCTCGGGGCGGGTTTCCCACTTAGATGCTTTCAGCGGTTATCCCTTGCTGCGTGGCTGCCCGGCAGTGCCCTACCGGACAACCGGTAAACTAGAGGCAGCGACACAGCGTTCCTCTCGTACTAGCCGCATCTTCCCCTCAAGCGACCAACGCTTCCAACAGAGAGAGTCCGACCTGTCTCACGACGGTCTAAACCCAACTCACGTTCCCCTTTAATGGGCGGGCAGCCCCACCCTTGGGAGCTGCTGCACTCCCAGGATGGGAAGAGCCGACATCTGGGTAGCAAACCGCGGGGTCGATGGGAGCTCTCGCCCGCGACGGCTCTGTTATCCCCGGGGTAACTTTTCTGTCATGCCCGGCCCCCACCGAGGGGGGCACGAGCGGTCGCTAGGCCAGGCTTTCGCCCTTGGATCCCTCGCTTTTCAGGATCCAATCAAGCCAGCTTTTGGCCTTGCCCTCTACGTCGGAGTTCTGACCCGACTGAGCTGACTTTTGGGCGCCCTTGATACATTTTCAAGGGCGTGCCGCCCCAGCCGAACTGCCCACCTGCCGTTGTCCCAAGACTTGCGTCCTGGTCAGAGATATAGCCATGAATGGGTGGTGTTACATTGGCGCCTCCCCCAGCCCCCTGAGAGACTGGGATTAACGGCTCCCACCTACGCTCTGCAATCATGACCCTACCCCAGCAACAGGCTGCAGTAAAGCTCCACGGGGTCTTCTCCTCACGTTGGAAGTCCTTGGCCTTTTCACCAAGAGGTAGGTTCACCGGGCCCCAGGTCGGGACAGCGGGGAAGTCGTTGGTCCATTCATGCACGCCGGAACTTACCCGGCAAGGCATTTGGCTACCTTAAGAGAGTCAGAGTTACTCCCGGCCTTCAGCGGCGCTTCGCCCGGTTGTACCCGGTTTTCACGGACCGCTAGTGGCCAGGATTCAACCCCCGTTCACACCCTTACGGGCTTGCGGGGATCTATGTTTTTATTAAACAGTCGCTTCCCCCTTGTCACTGCGACCTAGACCCCCAAGCATTCGCTTAGGGACCCAGGCACCCCTTATACCGAAGGTACGGGGCTAATTTGCCGAGTTCCCTGACCTAGGGTGTTCCCGACACGCCTGAGACTACTCATCTAGGGCACCTGTGTCGGTTCTCGGTACGGGCTTGGGGAATCCTTCCTAATTCCCTTTTCATGGGCTCCAAGAATCTGCCAAACCAGCCTAACGGCTGGCCATTCCCCCCTTCACCCGGTTCTCACCATTACGGTACTCCCCAGGCTTCGGAAAGTTAGACAGGGCGGCAGCCCTGCTCGGCATATCGCGAAGCGCAGGAATCAGGCTCAAACGTATCCCCAAGGTACTGGAATATTAACCA
>CALGKV010000009.1 GCA_937930465.1 Methanosuratincolales archaeon
ATGATCGAGGGCATGCTCTTGGAGGAGTTGCCGGGATTCTGATCCTGCGGCTCGTAACCGAGAAACGATAAATACGTTTCCACAATTAGAGGTAAGCGAAAATTCTGGAATTTCGTCATGCGAGGGTCTACTGTTGGTGGATGCTACTCCGGATGTTGGGGCTAAGGGCAAGCCCCAGAAGAAGGTAACCGCTAGTGGAAAGGCTACCGGCGCAAAGCGGAAAAGCTCCAAGCCCGTCCACAAGGAGCTGCTTACCGCCGCAGAGATTGAGGCAAGGAAGATGCGGGCGGTAAACCCTGCCCAGTACTACCGCCAGAACTTGGGTCAGCTCGGTTTTGGTGATCCGGAGCACGCCCTCGTCCAGACAATCAAAGAGCTGATGGACAATTCGCTTGACGCCTGCGAAGCCATGGGCGTCCTTCCAGAGGTCACTGTGGAGCTGACTGCCACAACTAAAAGGTACGAAGTCGTCACAAACAAGACAAGGGACGGTAGCGTCAGGACTTTTCCTGTCTTCAAGCTTGCGGTCGAGGACAACGGATGCGGGGTCTTGAAGGGCAAAGTCGCAAAGTGCTTCGGCAGCGTGCTCTATGGGTCGAAGTTCTTCTCATTCAGGCAATCCCGAGGGCAACAAGGTCTGGGCGTCCACGCTGCAATAATATACGCCCAACTCACATCCCTCGAGCCGGCAGTGATAACCACAAAGACCGAGTCCGACCCAAAGGGGTTTCAAGTAGTCCTGAAGATAGACACTGAGAAGAACTCCCCCGTGATGGTTTCCTCGGAGGAGGTAGAATTCTCAAAACCTCACGGCACAAGGGTCGAGCTCATGATTGCGGGGGACTACACACAGAAAGTCGAGTCTTTCATAAAGGAGCTATCGCTCGCAAACCCGCACGCAGATCTCAAGTTCTCTGTTGTTGCCCAGCCAGGGCAAGAGCCGAAGGTGCTCCACTTCAAGAGGGCGAATGAGGCACTTCCCCCGCCCCCGAAGGAGATCAGGCCCCACCTCCTCTCGATGGAGCCAGGGGCTCTCCTAGAGATGAGGTCAAACGACACCTGCTGCTCCACAGCCAAGCAGTTCCTGGTGAGGCATTTTGTCAGGATCTCCGACGCCAAGGCCGAGGAGCTGCTGAAGGCTTCAGGTTTAGCAGTATCTATTCCCCCGAAGGAGATTGATGTAGAGGCTTTGCTCAAGGCTGCAAGGGAAGGCGATCTGATGCGCCCGCCCTTGGACGTCCTCAGCCCGATAGGCGAAGATGCCCTCCGGCAGTCAATAAGGAGGATCTACCCCGATGCTGAATTCATCTGCACAGCCTCGAGGGAACCGTGGTCCTACCGCGGAGTCCCCTTCCAGATAGAGGTCGGGGCGGCTTACGGCGGTCAGTCAGTGATAGAGGACTGCGAGCGCGTCAAGGAAGGTGTGTTCAAATCCCGAGTGATCCGTCTAGCCAACAAATGCCCCCTCATCTACGACTCGAAAGACTGCCTTCTGTACAAGGTTGTTAAGGAGATAAACTGGAGGAACTACAAGCTACCCCAGGAGGAGGGAAACCTCCCTATGGCACCTCTCGTAATCATAGTCTCGCTTGTCTCCACCAAGGTGCCATACTCGGTTCCTGGCAAGTTTGCCGTGGCCTACCACGAGGAGATCCGTGAGCAGCTTAAGCTAGCCCTGCAGAACCTCGGTAGGATGATCCAAGGGTATATCTCTCACCGGCAAAGGCAGGAACACGAGCAGCACAGGCAGAGCATATTCCAGATCTATGCGAAGGAGATCGCAAGGGACATCTCTGTTCTCACCGGCCAGGATCAGGAGCTGATATACGGAAAGCTGATGGAATCAATAAAGTCTAAGCAAAGAGCCAAAGCCGCATCCAGACTAAAGCCGGAACCCCAGGCCCCTCCAGCCCCTGCCCCAGAGGCAATTCCGCAACACCCAGAAAAGAGGATGCTCGAGATTGCAGAGATCCCGCCCCAGATGCCGAAGAAAAAGCAGTTTACCCTTGAGGAATATTTGAGGTGATCGCATGGTCAAGAGCAAAAAGCCCGAGCAGAACTTGCGGTCGCTTGAGAGCTTCGACGACTCTGCAAAGAAGCTACGCCAGATCTTCATGAGCTTAGCTTCTGAATTAGCCCAGTCAAAGCCTCCAGTTCTGAGGATCCCCGTAAGGACCGCATCAAATACCGTTTATGACGAGCGCCGCAAGATCTTGACGCTCGGCGAGAGGGTGAGCGAGCGCAGATTCAACGATATCAGCGAAGTCAGATCGTTCATGCAAACCCTCCTCCTTGCCAGAGGCATATATGAGGCCCTGCAGCACGACGATCACCCCACAATAAGGGATCTGTATTACTATACGCTCCACACAATAGAAGGAACAAACATCGAGACTTTCAATAGCCAGGACGAGTCAAACAACATATTTCAGGACATTGAGGTAATGACTGGGCTGCTCAGAGAGCAGATGGGGGTTGTGGCGGAGTCAAGGGGAGCGCTTGTGGGTGAGATCGTCCTCCAGTCCAAGGGGAACAAGATTGACTGCTCCAAGTTCGGAATCGGCGCATTCAACATACCCTCGCTATGCGACCAGATCGAAATAGTGAGCGTAGACGCTGAATACGTTTTGGTTGTCGAGAAGGACGCAATATTCCAGCGCCTCAATGACTACGAGTTCTGGAGGAGGAACAAGTGCGTTCTGATCACAGGTAAGGGTCAGGCTGACAGGGCTACACGTAGGATGGTTAGGCGCCTCAATGAAGAATGGGGTCTGCCTGTCTATGTACTGACCGATGCCGATCCGTTCGGGTGGTACATATACTCAACCTACCGGGCAGGCAGCATCAGTCTCTCCTACGAGTCCTTCCGACTTGCTTGCCCAGAGGCCAAATTTCTTGGCCTGACCATGACTGATCTCGAAAAGTACGAGGTTCCGAAGGATCACCTCATAAAGGCAAATGAGATGGACATAAAGAGGGCCAAGGAGCTACTAGTCAGGGATCCAAAGTCAAAGAAGCCGAGGTACCCATGGTTCTACGAATCCAAGCGCTGGCGGCAGGAGATCCATCTCTTCCTGGAGCGTCGCGTGAAGGCAGAGATCGAGGCCAAGTCGTCCAAAGGCTTCAGGTTCCTCTCTGACGTCTACCTGCCTGAGAAATTGGCTAGCAAGGATTGGATAGCCTGAGTGGTCAGAATGGGCATAAAGGCTAGTTTCGGAGAAGGGCGCTACCGGATATCTGCGGAGGCCATCAGGGCAGGAGACGACATACTAGTTTTTGTGGGAGGCGGCGAGAGGCCCCACATTGGGGGATTTTCGTTTTCGGAGCCGTCCGCTTCCACAGTATCTTTCTCAATCCCGGACCACAAGGACTTCGTGGTCTCACACCAGGTTTCCGAGAAGGTCAGCAGGGCACTAGGGAAGAGGTGCCTTGCTGTTTCAGGAATACACATCGAAAAAGCCACCAGGGAGGAGATCTCGACCTTAGTGAAGAACTCCCTGATCTGCACAGAACTCCTCATTGATCTGATGAAGGAGGCTGGTCTGTGACGTCCTGCGTCTCAGACCCCCACCTTTTGAATAGATCGTGCTCTATGCCGAGCTGATCCAGCACCTTGCCTACCACATAGTCCACCAGACCTTCGATTGTTTTAGGCCTGTGGTAGAATCCTGGGGATGCTGGGAGCACTACGCCGCCTGCCATAGTCACTTTCAGCATGTTTTTTATGTGGACGAGGCTTAGTGGGGTCTCCCTCGTTACGAGTATGAGCTTCCTTCTCTCCTTGAGCGCAACATCCGCAGTCCTCGAGATCAGGTTGGAGGAGAGCCCATTTGCAATCTCCGCAAGAGTCTTCATTGTGCACGGGACTATTACCATCGCGTCGAATTTGCAACTTCCGCTCGCAGTCGGTGCCATCAGGTCCGAGCTCCTGTAAACCTCCCCGAATTCGGCAAGGTCCTCTGGGGACTTGGAGTCTTCCATCTGAAGTATCCTCGCTGCATAATCTGATATTATTGTTGCAGTCTCAACCCCTCTTTCCTTGAGACTCTGGAGAAGCCTGTACCCATATGTGGTCCCAGTCGCGCCAGTCATAGCTACTATTACCTTCATATGGAACTCCCAGTTTTTCTCTGTAGCGAGCCTTTTGATATCACTTCCTGTTTTTTACCTTTTGGCAAGGCACTTTTTCTTCCTCCCATCTATTTCTGACCACATCGCCGGTCAAAGAGCCGCCGACAGAGTTAAAAAGCATCAATGGGCTATTCTTAAGGGTGCATTATTGATGGTAGGCGTAATTGCATACATGCTCTTAGTAACCGATACGGGGAAGGAGTACGAGATAATAAAGGAGATCAAGAAGCTGAAGGGCGTTACCGAGTGCAGGGCAGTCTATGGCGAGTTTGACGTCTTCGTAAGGCTTGAGGTCGACGACCTCAGCGCTCTGGACGAGATAGTGACCCAGATAAGGAGAATCCCCGGATCAATACAATCAACCACTCTTTTAGGATCGCCCTAAATAACCAAAAGGGACCATATGATCCATGCAAGTGTGACGAGCAGCACTGCAGTCTGGAATCTCTTTGACAACTTTGAGAGCTTAATCAATCTCTTTCCTAAATTTGCAAAAACGCCAATGAGGAAGAAAGGCAGACCGAGCCCCGCTGAATAAGCCATCATGAGTGCAAGCCTTGTTGCAAGCTCATCCGCCGCTAGGGCGTATATGGAGATTGCTGCCAGCAGGGGCATTATGCAAGGCGCGGCAATCAAAATGATCAGAGCCCCAAATAAGAAGCCTGCTATCATGCCTTTTTTTCCCTTCAGAAATCCGATCTGGATTGAACTGAGCCTGTGCGTGAAAATTGAGTCAATTATTATCAGCGAAATGATCACTGCTGCGGTTCCGAAGAACCACCTCCCGCCCACGATCCCGCCCATCAGCCCTATTATTGCAGCTATGACCAATCCGCCGGCAATCACCCCAAGGTACACGGTTAGAGACCCCTTGAGACGATCGAATTTCTCGGAGCCAAAAACGAATGCCATGAAACCAGGAACTATAGGCAAAACACAAGGCGTGGCTGCACTAGCAAAGCCAAGAGAGAATGCAAAAGCAATCTGGAATGGATCCATTACATTATGCCCTCTATCTCCTTTTTTAGTTCATTGACATCTAAGTAAATCCCGTCATGTCTGCTTACTACCAAACCATCCTTGTTTATGAAAACCAACACTGGAACCTTTAAGGCTGACCAGTCTTCAAATACACCTGCTAATCCCTTCGAGTACCTGAGGTATATGAAATTGACCTTTTGGCTATACTCATCGTATGCAAGGTCAATTGAACGATCTTGTAACATGCATAACGGGCAATTTGAAGCGGAGAAGTATATGACCGTCCCCTTCCCACTCGATACGGACTCATTTATTTGGGGATGATCTAGTATCGCTTTGGTCCCTGGAAATCCCTGTCTGTTAGCAAATAATTCTGTCAACGCATATGACGCCAATGCCAATGCAAGCACAGCTGCAAATAGTATGACTGTCTGTTTCTTTCTCAATTCCTATTCTCCCTTACGAGGAATTTCCCAACGGAACCCTTTGCAATCTCCCTCTTAGCCCTGTGGTTGTCGAGGAATTCAGTTACCTTTCTGGCTAGCCTCTCTTTGCACTCGCCGCAGATCAGCCCGCCTGACCTGCAGGAAGCGTATATGTCAGCAACAGCCTTGTCATCATCGTCGAAGATGCTGTAGAGGTAGCTGTACACGACGCATACATCTGGGTTCCCTCCCTTCTCCTTCTGCTCCCTTACTGTCGGCTGCCCTCCAGTGAACGCATTCTTAACCTTCTTCACCGCTTCCTCCTTTTTGTCCGAGAGGAAGATCGCAGTATCAGGGAGGCTGGCGCTCATCTTGCCGCCGCTTCCGAGCCCTGGAATGAACTTGCTGTATACTCCGGCGGGCTTCCTGTATCCCAGCTTTGGAGCAACGTCCCTGGAGATCCTCCAGTATGGCTCTTGGTCAATTGCGCACGGTATTAGCACATGGGCGTCCTCCGCAGTCAGGTACTGGTGGATGAAACAGGGGGCAGCCTGCATTGCCGGGAAGAAGATCATCCCTATGTTCGAGCTCTCCGTGAACCCGAAAGTCGCCTTCGCGGTAGAGAAAGTCACGTGCTTGGCAACCCTGACAGCCATGTTGTAAAGCGGTCTGGAGTATGTGAGGTCTGTGAAGATCTTGGTCCTCTCTGGGTCGAACCCAACCGCTATTATGTCTAGCAAGTTCTCCTTTGTGTACTCAGCCACTTGTTCGGTGGATAATTCAGGGTTGAATAGGAACTTTTCGTCGTCCGTGATCTGGAAGTAGAGGTCGCACTTGAAAGCGTCCTGAAGATACTTGGTGAAGAGCCACGGGATGAGGTGCCCCAAGTGGGTGTTGCCTGATGGTCCCCTGCCTGTGTACAAGATCACTTTGACGCCTTTCTCATAAGAGTCGATCCACTCGTTCAGCTCTCTATGGGAGAAGAACATTCCCCTCCTGAGCAGGAGGTGGAGGCTGCCCGCATGCCTCCTCAGCCTTTCCACTATGTCTGGTGTAAGCGGTTCGACCCCAAATTTCTCGATGAGCTCCTTGTAGTCGACCTCTCCCCTGACTTCCCAAGGGGTCACGATCGAACCTGAGTTCTCCATCTTCAGGCACCTTTCCTTCTCATAGTCAGTCCGGAGCCATTTATATTGTTTGGCAGCTTCTTTGGGGTTTTTACTTAGATTCCAATCCCTTTTTGACAAACTATATTAGCGGTCTGACATGTTATTCCAACCATGGAGAGGCGGATCTGCGACTTTCACATGCACTCCTTCTACAGCGATGGGGATCTCCTCCCATCGGAGATAGCGAGGAGGGCCAAGGTGCTTGGGAACAGGTTAATAGCGATCACTGACCATGCCGACGCTTCCAACATGGAATGGATAATCAAGGCGCTTCAGCGCGCTTCCGAGGAGATCTCCAAGCATATTGGCGATTTCGAGCTGGTGCCTGGCGTCGAGCTTACCCATATCTCACCGGCGAGCATACCTGAATTGGCTCGCGAAGCGAAGCGGCTGGGCGCAAAGGTCGTTGTAGTCCATGGAGAGACTCCTGTCGAGCCGGTGGAGCCAGGCACAAACAAGGCTGCATGCCGTTGTGCCGATGTTGATATCCTTGCGCACCCTGGGATCCTCACAGAGGAGGATGCCTTGGCGGCAAAGGACAACGGAGTCTTTCTAGAACTATCCTATAGGGGAGGGCACTGCTTGGGAAACGGCCGCGTGGCGAGGCTGGCAATCGAGGTGGGTGCTTTGCTTTTGGTGAACTCTGATGCGCATACAGTCGGAGATCACCTTGCGCCCGAGATGTCGCTTATGGTTGCGCGCGGTTCCGGGCTGTCCGAGACAGATGCTGAGAAGGTCGTCTTCAGGAACCCTGAAGAGCTAATAAAACATTTTTGATTGCAGGCGTCACTTCACTGTCAGCCCGTACTTTCCGGCTATTTCCAAAAATGCCCCGGCGACATGTCTCACCTGGTCCCATGTGAGCCCATAAGTGTTTAGCTTGAAATGCTTAGTGAGCCCCGGCTGTATCCCGACTATTTTTCTTGCCCTCAGCTCGTCATAGAGGAAGTAACCCTTGCGCTTGTGGCTCTGGGAGACGTTGAAGAAGGGCTCGCTCTCGAAATGGATGAGCGTGTGCCTCTTTGGTCGCTCCCCGACCTGCTCGACTCCCTGTATGCGCTCGAGCTCACCCACGAGGAACCTTGCCTTCTGGACCTCATCGTCCCACCTTTCGACTCTCTCAACGACCGCTGGAAAGGATGCTA
>CALGKV010000010.1 GCA_937930465.1 Methanosuratincolales archaeon
CGCCCCCATAAGTGATCTTGACATCGACTCGAACGCAGGGACGAGCCACGGCAGGGCGAATGTCACCCCGATGCAGATCAGCGAGAGAGCCACGACCGGGATCACCATAGAGGCAGGCGACTCCCTGACTGCTTCCGGGACGGCTGCAGGCTTGAAGGCGATCCGCTGCGCAAGCCAGGCGTAGTAACCGGCCGCGATCAGGCTGTTGGCCAGTGCCACGGCAAATGCAGCTGCGAGGGCGGGATCCCCCGCGTTAACAAGCGCGGCAAGCGGCGCCAGGACCATGAGCTTGCTCCAGAACCCCCCAAGAGGCGGGACGCCTGCCAGGCTTAGGAGCCCGACCGCCATCGCCCCGCCGGACCAGGGCATCCTCCTCGCGACGCCCTCTAGGGACTCTATCGACCTGGTGCCAGCCGAGTGGATCATTGACCCGGAGGACAGGAAGAGGAGAGACTTGCCGAGCGCGTGGTTCAGGATGTGGAAGAGGGCCCCCGCCATCGCGACATAAGCCAGCCCCGCTTCTGCGGGGTGCGCCAACGCGATCTGCGAAGCTGCGCCGCCTGCCAGCAGGATCAGCCCCATGTTTGCAACGCTACTGTAGGCGAAGAACCGCTTAATGTCCTGCTGCGCGAAAACCATCAGGTTTCCGAGGGTCATCGTGGCAGCCCCCATGGCCATCAGTGGGACCGCGAAGCTGTACGAGGCAAATCCTGTGAAGAGTGTCCTGAATATGGCGTAGGCGCCGCCCTTTATCACAAGCCCGGAGAGGACTGCGCTGACCGGGCTAGGCGCCGCCGGGTGGGCGTCGGGGAGCCAGGTGTGGAACGGCACCACCGCAGCAGTCACGCCAAACCCTGCGACTATCATGGCGAGAGGGAAGTAACCTACCATCCCTGCTCCCGATAGCGCGGCACCTATACTGGATATCTCGAGCGTCCCCGCTATCCCGTAGACCATGGAGATCCCGTAGAGCGCGGCGAGCGATCCTACTGTGCTCATCACCAAGTACTTGAACCCGGCCTCAAGGGGCTCCCATTCGTGCTTCCTGAACGCCACGAGCGCGTAGGACGAGACGGACATCAGCTCCCAGAAGACGAAGAGGGTGAAGAGGTCTCCTGAGGCAAAGACGCCGAGCAGCCCAGTTGTGAGCAGGAGCATCAGCGAGTAGTACCTGTTCTTCCCGCGGTCGTGCTCCACGTACCTGTAGGAGAAGGCGACCGAGATAGAGGTGATCGCGACTGCGGTGATGCATAGGAACGCAGAGAGGGCGTCCAGGCGCAGGCAGGACCCCGCAGGAGGGCCGTAACCCCCCAGCTGGTAGGATGCAGGCACTGAGGGGGCAAGCCAGATCAGCACGGCAAGGGAGGCGAGCAGCGAGAGGATCGAGACTAGCCACCTCGCGGCGCCATAGTGCCTGCTCCTGTAGAGCGAGGATGTGGCAGTGAGCGCCACGGCGCCTGCCAATGGCGGGAGCAGCGGGAGGTAAACAGGAAGGTCGCTCACCACTTCAGCCTCCTCAGCTCACTTACGTCCACGCTGCCCGTCTTGCGGTAGACCGCAATCACCATGGAGAGGGCTAGCGCTGCCACTGCCGCCCCCACCGAGATTGAGACTATGGCTATGCTTGCCCCCAGCGGGTCGGCAGCTCCGCCCGATGAAGCATACGACATGAAGTTGAGGTTCACTGCCGAGGTCATTATCTCAATCCCCAGCACTGTCTTTATCATGTTCCGCCTAGTCACGACGCAGTATAGCCCTATGAAGAAGAGGGCCAATGCAGCAGCGCTGAACACCTCACTCATCTTCGCCCACCAAGCTGTACTCCCTGAGCAGGGATGTTACCGCGACAGTCGCAGCGACGATGATCACTCCCTGCGCCAAAGCATCGATCCCCCGGAAGTCCCAGAGGAAGCCCGGGTCCTCGTCGAAGCCTGCTGCCGATGACCAGGGAGCAGAGAGTGCGAAGGACTGCGGGAATGCGATCGCGAAGAGCGCCAGCGCTGCCACCACTGCCAGCATGCCAGCCGCCCTAATCCATCCGACGGCGACCATGCCTGGCTCCCCCTCCCCTTGAGCGCGGCGTGCCCCCGGAATCCGCTCCGCCCCCCCGGAATCAGCCTCCCCTGCGGGCATCAGTCGAGCCTCCTCCTCTTGATCACGTGGATCATGGCTAGAAAGAGGATCGTCACCGCCCCGGCGTTTATCGCAATCTGGAATGCCGAGGCATACGCGGACCCGAGCATGTAGAATGAAACGGCGATCAGCAGGCTCATGGCGGAGAATGCTATCGCCATCCTGACCAGGTCCGAGACGTGGACTGCAACGAGCGCGAGACCGACAATCATGGCTGCGACGGCTAGGTCGATCATCGATCACCTTACCTCCAGTTCTCTCCTGTCGAACACGGGTAGCAGAAGCTCGCTGCTGATGTATATAGCCTTCGTCGGGCAGCTCTCCTTGCACTGCCCGCAGAACATGCACCTGTCCAGGGAGAAGACCGGGCGCTTGCCCTTCTCGTCCTGAACCATCAAGATCGCGGCCGAGGGGCAGTCCTTCTCGCAGATTGAGCACCCGATGCAAAGCTCCCTCTTGAGCCCGACCCTGCCCCGGTAAGAGGGGTCGGCTTCGATTCCTCCCTTCCCCGTGAAGTCATACCTGCGGATCTTCACGCGCCTGGCTTTCCTCTCGATTATGTCTCGTAGGACCGACATCAGATCAGCCTCCACAATATGGTTGCCGCAACCTGCGCGAGCGAAAGGGGCACCAAGTACATCATGCCGAAGGAGACCATCTGGTCTATCCTGGCCCTGGCAAAGAGCCCCCTGATTAGCGCAAGTGCCGCAACCACGAGCGCCAATTTGAGCAGGAAGTATGCAGGGTACAGCGCCCACTCCAGGCCTGCCGGGGACGGCCCAAACGGCCCCCCGAGGAATAGCGCCACAGCCAAGCCAGAGACGAAGACCAGCTCCATGTCCTTCGCGAGCCTGATGAGGGCGAGCTTCCTCCCGGAATACTCTGTGAGCCACCCGGCGACGATCTCCTGCTCAGCCTCGGGTATGTCGAATGGTATCCTCTCGAGCTCTGCCTGGGCTGCGACAAGGAATATGAAGAATCCGATCGACTGGGGCCCTAGGATGGACCACCCATTTTCCGCCTGCCAAGAGACAATCTCGGACAAGGAGAGCCCACCGGTGTGGATGCAGACCCCGGTGAGCGAGAGCATCATCGGGATCTCGAACCCGAGCAGCTGGAGCACTGCCCTCTCTGCCCCGAGCAGCGAGAACCGGTCCGCCGAGGAGAACCCGCCGAGGAAGACGAGCATGCAGAAGAAAGTCATCGCGACCACGGCGAATATCACGTCGCCCTTGAAGCTGACGAGCCCCTCTGCCCCAGTGACGGGGACGACCGCCCAGAAGGTGAGGATGAGCGCCACCATCACGACCGGCACGGCTCCGAATATCCGTCGGTCTGCATACGCGGGCGTGATGTCCTCCTTGCCCATCAGCTTGACAAAGTCAGCGACGGGCTGCAGTATGCCCACGGGCCCTGCAGTGACGGGTCCGGCACGGAGCTGCATCCAGGCATATATCTTGCGATCCAGCCACTCGTATAGGAACGACGCAGCCATCAGGAACAGGAAGCCGGGGAACACGAGTACCTGGTAGAGGGATAGGATAATGGGATCCAACCCTATGCTCCCCCCGAACGCTCGACGCGCGCCGCGCAGCTGAAGCAGGGGTCTATGGAAGCGAGGATCACCGGCACGTCAGCTATGTTAACCACGTACCTGCCCTTCGATGTGAGCATCCTGACCAGCGCCGGGAGGTTCGCCAGAGTGGGGGTGCTCACCTTCAATCTGTAAGGCTTGTCGGTTCCGTCCGAGGATATGTAGTGGAAGAGCTCCCCCCTCGGGGCTTCGACCCTGGACATGGCTTCGCCCTGTGGGGGGCGCCGGGGGAGCCTCTGCAGTATCGGTCCAGCAGGGAGTTTGGAGATGCAGTGCCTGCAGATCTGGACGGACTCCATTATCTCGTCGAGCCTTACCAGTATCCTGGAATGGGCGTCGCACCCATCTGCCGTGATTACGTTGAACGGGATCTGGTCGTGCGAGGAGTACGGGTCATCGATCCTGACGTCCGACTTTATTCCGGAGGCCCTTAGCGTGGGCCCGACTGCGGAGGTCGAAACCGCATCCGCGGACCTCAGGATCCCCACCCCCTGGGTGCGCTTCAGGATCGACCTGTCGTTGAGCACTATCTCCCTGTACCTCTTGACCCTCGGCTCAAGCTCATCGAGCCCCTTCCTTATCGTCGAGAGCAGACCCTCGGTCACGTCGCGCCTCACCCCGCCGATGACATTGTAAGAGGATGTGATCCTGTTCCCCGAGAGTGCCTCCATCAGCCCAAGCGTGATCTCCCGGTCGAGCCAGACATGCATGAAGAACGTGTCGAACCCTATCTCGTGCGCAGCGACGCCTAGCCACAGCAGGTGGCTGTTGATCCTCGATATCTCCTCAGCCAAGACCCTCAGGAACCTCGCCCTTGGCGGTATCTCCTTCCCGTGCAGGTACTCGACCGCCAGGCAGTATGTGAGGGTCTGCGCCACATTGCAGATCCCGCAGATCCTCTCGATCAGGTAGAGGTTTTGTATGTATGTCCTGTACTCGGCAGCCTTCTCGATGCCGCGGTGGTTGTAGCTCACGTCCAAGTCGACGCCCACCACATGCTCCCCATCGACCTTCAGCTTCAGCATGGCGGGCTCTTTCAGCGCGGGGTGCTGCGGGCCTATGGGTATGTCGAATATCCGCTCGTAGCTCGAGCTCATTGCTGGCACGACCTCCTTGGCTCAGGCGCGGCAGGGGCGAACGACTTCCTGAGCGGGAACACCCCTGCGGGCCAGTCCTCAGACACCATGAACCTGGCGGGCGATGGATGGCCCTCGAACTCGATGCCGAGCAGGTCGTGCACCTCCCGTTCCCGCATCTCCGCCCCAGGAAGCAGGTCAGAGATTGAAGCTATCCGGGGGTCGGACGGGTCTATCCTGACCTTGACTGTGACCATCAGCGATGATCCAAGATGGAGCAGCAAGTCGATGCCATCCTTAGCGTCCACCCCGGTAATGGCGACCACGTGGTTGAATCCCAGCTCTGCTAGCCTCTCCACGACTCTCCTGTAGGCATCCCTTGAGCACGGCGCGATTATGCGCCTCTCGGAGATCTTCTTCACTTCTCGGACCCCCTCTATCCCAGACAGTGTTGCCATCGCCTCTTCAGAGCTCATTTTGGATCAACCCCAGTCTTCTTAACTACCCTTGATATACCTTCGAGTATCGCCTCGGGCTTCGGGGGGCACCCCGGCACGTATGCGTCAACCGGCACGATCGAATCAAGACCAGGATAGACATTGTAGCAAGATCCCTTGCCGCCGTTCGAGAATACTCCCCCGCTTATGCAGCAGGTGCCAACCGCAACCACCTTCTTCGGATCTGGCATCTGCTCGTAAATCCTCAGTATCCTCCCGCTCGCCTGCCTGGTTACAGGGCCGCTCACGACAAGGAGGTCGGCGTGCCTCGGGCTGCCTTTCAGCAGGGCGCCCAGCCGCTCCATGTCGTACTTCGGGGTGAGGGTCGCGAATATCTCGATGTCGCATCCGTTGCAGGAACCTGTGTTGAAATGAAGGATCCATGGGCTCTTCCTGAACGCCCACTCGACTATGCCCAACTCAGCGCCTCCTATACGCCATTATCGCGTACAAAGCCAACCCGGAGAGGCCGACATAGGCAATGGGGAGCCCGATGTTTGACGCCGAGAAGGAGAATATCAGGATGATCGAGATGACGTCGAATATCAGGAAGAAGGCGGCAAAGTCGAACATGTGGATGCTCACTGGCACCTGCTCTGGCGGGAGCTGCTCCCCGCATGCGTAGGGTTGGAGCTTG
The DNA here is from genome assembly GCA_937930465.1 of Methanosuratincolales archaeon. Taxonomy (GTDB): domain Archaea; phylum Thermoproteota; class Methanomethylicia; order Methanomethylicales; family Methanomethylicaceae; genus Methanosuratincola. Next base: position 5,938 of record CALGKV010000010.1, read on the forward strand.
GCGCTCTTTTGATGATCCTTGCCAGCGCCTTTGCTTCCGGACCTACCGCACGCATATACCAGGGCAGAGACGAGGATCGCCAGTGCGAAGACCCCTGCAGGGCCAGCCAGATCCAGGAGCATGGCTTTTCCTACCAATAGACGGGATGCTGAAGGGGTATATATATCTTATATAACTATGGAATAAAGCCGCAGAAATGGGGCAGGGAAGGAAGTCACAAAAAGGCAAGGGATGCCTGGAGCGGCGGAGGCATTTTGGAGGGCCGCAGGCTTTGAAAAACAGGATTCGGATAAGTAAATACGGCGTCAGCACGAGTAGCTGATTTCTCCGGGCCTCTTTTTTATGTAGCCGTAAGCTGTCAGGGCTGCAGCAGCCCCCTGGCCCGCCGCGATTATCACCTGGGCATAAGGGGTGTCGGTGATGTCCCCCGCAGCGAAGAGGCCCTCGCAGCTGGTCCGCCCGAACTTGTCGGTTATGATCTTCCCCGAAGGGTCTGTCGCGACAAGGTGCTTGACATAGTCTAGCTTGACGTCCCTGCCTATGTCGAGGAAGACTTCGTCGACCCTCATCTCCATCACCTGCCCAGTAGCGGTGTTTTTCACTACCACCGACTCGAGGGCGGACCCGCCCTTCATCTCGGTGATCACCGTGTTGAGGAGGAATTCAACGTTTGGGATCGACCTCAGGCGCATGAGCGTCAGCTCGTCGCCCCTGAAGCTGTCCCTGCGGTGTATCAGGTAGACCTTAGCGGCAGACCCGGAGAGAAACTCGGCTCGCTGGAGCGCAGTGTTCCCGCCCCCAACTACCGCCACGGCCTTGCCTCTGACCTTTCCAGCATCGCACTTCAGGGAGAGGCTAACCCCCCTGCCTAGGAACCGATCCTCACCAGGGACACAGAGGCGGCGGGGCTGCCTACCCCCGGTCACGATCACAGCCTTCGACTCGAAGTCGCCTGCCGAAGAATGGATCTTGAAGTTCCCCTCACCCTTTTCTATCCGCGTAACCTCGGCGATGACGAACTCCGCCCCATACTCCTTGGCCTGGACCTCGAAGGCGGCGACCAGCCCCATCCCGCTCTTCTCCAGGTAACCAGGGTAGTTATCGATCTTCTCAGTCTGCAGGATCTGCCCGCCGATGTCCATAGTCAGCACTAGGGTATCGAGGAGGCGCTTCCTCGCGTAAACCGCTGCCGCAAGCCCGGCGGGACCGCCGCCGACGATTATGAGATCATGGAGGGCCAGAAAGATCACCTGCCGGAGGCTGAAGGAACGAGGCGCTACCCCCTCATGGTGAACAGCTCTGCCTTCAGCTCCTCGTAAGCGCGCTTCACCTCGTCCACGCTGGCCTCGTCCTCGAGCGTGGTGACGTCCCCCACCTGGCGCTCCTCAACAACTGCGGCTACCACCCTCCGCATTATCTTTCCGCTCCTAGTCTTCGGCAGCTTGTCAACAAAGTAAACCGCCCCGGGTGCGGCTATAGGTCCGATCGTGCTCCTTATGTGGTTTATCAGCTCAATCCTCAGCTGCGGCGACGGCGCATGCCCTGGGCGGAGCACGACAAAAGCGACCGGCACTTGCATCTTTATAGGATCTGACTTGCCGACGACAGCTGACTCCGCGACAGCAGGGTGAGATATGAGCGCGTCCTCCAGCTCTATGGTGCCTATCCGGTGCCCCGCCACCTTGAGGACCTCGTCCGCCCTCCCGAGCAGCCAGAAGTACCCGTCCTCGTCCTTCATGGCAAAGTCCCCAGGGTAGTAGCAACCGGCGAACCGGGTGAAATATATGCTCCTGAACCTCTCAGGGTCCCCCCATAGGGCTATGAACTCTCCCGGCCAAGGCCTGCGTATCACCAAGAGCCCCTTCTCGTTCGGCCCAGCGATCCTCCCGTCCTCAGTGAAGACCTCGGCGTCCACGCCGGGCAGCGGGAGAGTGGCGGATCCTGGCTTCAGCGGTATGGGGGCAAGCCCTGGCTGCGGCGCTATCATGATGCCCCCGGTCTCGGTCTGCCACCAGGTGTCCACGATGGGCGCCTGCTGCCTCCCCACGTTTTTGTAGTACCAGTCCCAAGCCTCGGGGTTGATCGGCTCTCCGACGCTGCCGAGTATCCTGATGC
>CALGKV010000011.1 GCA_937930465.1 Methanosuratincolales archaeon
ACTTGCATTCATGCTTGGCGACGGAATTGTGCCATCCAATGTCAAGGCGGGGTACCTGGCAAGGCTGTTGATCAGGCGCACTCAAAGGATCATGCAATCGCTCAGCTTCAGAACCAGCCTGTCCGACCTCCTGCAGATGCAAGTGGAGTATTGGAAGGGTCAGTTCCCAGAGCTCTCCGACCGCTTGGACTACATCAGGAAGGTTTGCGATCTCGAGCTGGAGCGTTACGCCAAGACGATTGAACAGGGGAAGGCGCTTGTTGGGAGGATTATCAACATCAAGGGAGTCAGAGAGACACGGATGTTGCCCCGCGAAAAGCTGATAGAGCTTTACGACTCGAACGGGCTGCCTCCAGAGGTCGTCAAGGAGATATGCGAGGCGCAGGGCATATCCGTGGAGATCCCTGACACATTCGACACAATAGTAGCGGAGAGGCATGCAGCCGGATCAAAGGCAACCTCTCCTAAGGGGGAAAGGCTTGGTGACGATGCTCGCCCATTTGAGGGTCTTCCGGCTCTCCCAGAAACCCAACTCGTCTACTACGAGCAGCCGGGGCTCAAAAAGTTGCGCTGCAAGGTCATATACGCCGATCCGGGCAGAGTTGTACTAGATAGGACGATATTTTACCCTGAGGGCGGTGGGCAGCTGAGCGACGCAGGGATAATGACCAAGGCGGGCTCCGTCATTAAGGTCAAGGGGGCACTGAAGTCGAGAGGGATCGTCGTCCACCTGGTCGATAACGGGGGGATCTTGGTCCCTGGGGACGAAGTCGAGTGCGAACTGGACTGGGAGAGGAGGGTGAGTCTGCAGAGGCACCACTCCTCTACGCACATACTCCTGGGCGCAGCAAGAAGAGTCCTCGGGGAGCATGTCTGGCAGGAGGGTGCGCAGAAGTATGTCGAAAGGAGCAGGCTGGACATTTCTCATTTCGAAAAGATAACTGCCGAACAGCTCCAAGAGATAGAGTTGGTGGCAAACCGCGTAATCGAGGAGTGCCGCCAAATAAAGGCATATTTCGAGGAAAGGAACAGGGCCGAGCAAAAGTTCGGGATGCGCCTCTACCAGGGCGGGGTAGTCTATGGGCCTACAATAAGAGTCGTCGAGGTCGAGGGCTGGGACGTCGAGGCATGCGGCGGTATGCACTGTTCAAATACAGGTGAGATAGGCTTCTTGAAGCTAATCAGGGCGGAGCGGATTCAGGACGGGGTAGAGCGGATCGAGTTTGCGTCAGGGCCTGCTGCCCTGGCTTACGTGCAGGGTCTTGAGGCTAGGATCGACCGGATATCCTCAATCCTTAACACTCCTGCCGACAGGCTGGAAAAGTCCGCTGAAGGGCTCATGTTATCCCTCTCTGATGCAAAGAAGACGATCGAGCGCCTTAGGAAGGCCTTGGCATCTGAGCTCTTGCCCCTCCTAACTACTTCGGCTGAGGAGTCAAGCCGCTTCAGGTTATACTGCCGCCTCTTTGGGAACCTCAGGAGCGAGGACCTTCTTGCGATCGGCTCCTCTCTGGTTGCCAATGACCCTAATGCCGTGGCATTTTTCGCGTCCTCGATCGATGGAGGTCTTATTGTAATCGCAGGTGACTCAGCCGTCAAATCAGGAATCGATGCAGGAGGGCTAGCTGCAGATCTCGCCAAATCCCTATCGGGCAAGGGGGGCGGGAAAAAGGATTTGGGTCAGGGAAGGGTCCCTCCGTCTTCCCTAGTCAATTTTGAGCATGCTGCGGTAAGGCTTAAGGGCATCCTTAAGGCAATTATTTGATCTGTCCTTGCTGATGGGATTCAATTTGAATGGAGATGTTTGCATGTCCATTGATTTCAAGAGTGTTGAGGACAAATGGCAGAAGCGCTGGAGCGAGGCCAGGATATTTGAAGCTGACCCTGACCCAAAGAAGCCGAAATACTACGTGACCGTCGCATATCCATACCCAAACTCGCCCCAGCACATAGGCCACGCGAGGACCTATACTTTGGCTGACGCCCATGCCAGGTACATGCGCATGAAGGGCTACAACACCCTTTTGCCGATGGCATTCCATTATACTGGCACCCCCATACTCGCCATGAGCAAGAGGGTGGCTGCGAACGACTCAGAGCTGATAGAAGTCTTCGTAAAACTCTATGGGGTAGACGAGAGCCTAATAGAGTCATTCAAGGATCCTCTGAACATCGCCAAGCACTTCCACCGCGACATAAAGCTTGGGATGCAGGCGATGGGCTTCTCGATCGACTGGAGGAGGGAATTCACCACAATCGACCCTGCATACTCGAGGTTCATAGAATGGCAGTTCAGGAAGCTCCTATCAGCCGGTCTAATCACGAAGGGAGCGCACCCTGTCGGGTGGTGCCCTTCTTGCATGAGTGCGGTAGGCCAACATGACACTAAGGGCGATCTTGAGCCAGAGGTAGTCGAATTCACCGCCATAAAATTCAGGATCGGCGAGACCATCCTCCCAGTCGCAACCCTCCGCCCTGAAACCGTTTTCGGCGTGACCAACATTTGGATCAACCCAAATGCCAAGTATGTGGAAGTTGAGGCGGACGGGGAGCGCATGATAGTGAGCGAGAGGGCCCTTCAAAAACTCAAGGGGATGATGGCGCGAACAGAGCGCATACGGGATCTAGACGGGTTGGAGTTGGTCGGCAGGCGCGCTGCGAACCCAGTGACGGGCTCTGAAGTTCTGGTGCTGCCCGCCGGGTTCGTGGATCCAAATAATGCCACGGGAGTAGTTATGTCAGTGCCCGCACATGCGCCGTACGACCTGCTCGCAATATGGGACCTCAAGTCAAATGAGGATGCAATCAGGAACTATGGTCTTGTTCACCGCGAGATTGCCTCATTGGAGCCAATCCCTGTCGTCGCACTCGAAGGCTTTTCGGCCGTGCCTGCGGAGGACGTTGTGAAGAGGCTGGGAGTCAAGGACCAGCATGACCCGAAGGGCGAGATGGCCACAAAGGAGCTCTACCAGAAGGAGTTCAACCTTGCAAAGATGCTGCCTACCACTGGTGACTACGCCGGCATGCCAGTCAGCAAGGCGAAGGAAAGGATAAAGCAGGATCTGGTCTCCAGCAAAAGGGCCTTCCCCTTCTACGAAATAATCAACGGACCAATCCAGTGCAGGTGCGGCGCCGAAGTCACAGTAAACCTTGTAGAGGATCAATGGTTCATTAATTATGCTGACGAGTCCTGGAAAAAAAAGGTGAGGAAGCACCTGAGGGACATGTCCCTCGTCCCAGAAGATCTCCGGCAGGAGTTCGAGAATATTGTGGAGTGGCTTAAGGAGAAAGCCTGCGCGAGGAGGTCTGGGCTTGGCACAAGGCTGCCCTGGGACAAGGAATGGGTTATTGAGAGCCTCTCGGACTCGACTATCTATATGGCGTTCTACACAATATCGAAGGTAATCAACGAGCGCAAAGTAGACCCATCAACACTCACCGACGAAGTCTTCGACTATGTCTTCCTTGGGAGGGGCGAACCTTCTGCACTGCCGATCGATGGAAGCATCCTTGAAGAGATGCGTAGGGAGTTCAATTACTTCTATCCTTTGGATAGCCGCCACTCAGGCAGGGATCTCGTCCCGAACCACTTGACGTTCTTCATATTCAACCATTTGGCGATCTTCCCCGAGCAGCATTGGCCAAGGCAGATTGCAGTCAACGGCAGCGTCCTTATGGACGGAAAGAAGATGTCAAAGTCACTCGGCAATATCATACCGCTCCACAAGGCGATAAAGATCTATGGCGCCGACACGCTGAGGGTCTCAATACTCTCCGCCTCCGAGCTCCTCCAGGACGCAGATTTCAGCGACTCCCAGGCAAAGAGCATAAGATCGAAGATCTTAGAGTTCTACAATCTTTCTTGCTCTTACGCGGATGCCGGCGATACAGATCTTTCCCCCTCAGACCATCTTGACAAATGGATCATCAGCAGGGTCCAGCGGGTGATATCCCAAGTGGACTCCTCGATGCAGTGTCTCAGGATGCGGGAGGCGATACACTGCGCCTTTTACATACTCCAGCAGGACTTGCAATGGTACATGCGGCGTCGTGGAGGCGGCTCCAAGGACCCGAAGACAAGGTCGATCATCAGGTATGTCCTAGAGACAATCGTGAAGCTAATGGCTCCCTTTGCACCGCACTTATGCGAGGAGATATGGGAGAGGTATGGAAAGGAGAGTTTTGTGTCGGCGACTCCCTACCCTGTTGCCGACCAGTCGCTTGTATCCGAGATTGACGAGATTGCAGAGGATCTGCTTAAATCCTTGGTCTGCGACACCGCCGAGATCATACGCGTGACTGGAATCTCGCCTACCCGGATATGCTACTACACCTCCCCAAAGTGGAAGTGGGAAATCTATCTCAAAGCGCTTTCAGTGTTGGAGTCTGGGGTTGACCCGAAGAGCCTCATCCGGGAGCTGATGAGGGATCCGGAAATAAGGAAGAGGGGCGGCGATGCTGCAAAGTTCATCAACGCGATCTCCTCCTGCGCCCTTACGCTGCCTAAAGAAGATCGGAAAAAGATTCTGAGGAACTCAGGCATTGAAGAGGGCGCTTTCATCTTCGAATGCATTGCTTTCCTTTCGGATTACTTCAAGTGCAAGGTTGAGGTTCAGAGTGCGGACTCGCCCACATATGACCCAAAGGGCAAGGCGGGGCAAGCCGCGCCCCTTCGACCTGCGATATACGTGGAGTAGCGTTCCCAAAATGCCTGGTGTGCTGCGGGAGGCTGCGACTGATTTAAGGTACCTCCTCTCGAGGGGGTACAGGCGCTCTTCAGCCGTCAGGTTCGTGGCGGACAAGTATTGCCTCTCTAGGACCGATCGGCTCGCCTTGTACCGATGCGTGTACCCAAGTGAGGCTGCGGAGGCCCGCCATAAGACGCAGGTGCCTGCCAAGGATCTGTGCGGGCTGGTCATGGCAGTCGACGGTTTCAACGTCCTACGGACTGTCCATGCTGGGCTGCACGGGCACCCCATATACCTCTGCGACGACGGGTTCGTCAGGGACATATCGATCGGTCTCAGGAAGCCAACGTTTGGAGATCTGGTGGAGTGTCTTGGGCTGGTGATCTCGTGCATATGCGAACTGAAGCCCCGGTTGACGGTTTTTGTATACGATCGCCCTGTCAGCCGAAGCGGGGAGATCTCAAAAAAGACGCTAGAGATGGCGCTCGCCAGGGGTATGCCCTGCAGATCAAAAACTTCCATGCGATCAGACTCCGAGATTCTCTCCAGCGGAGAGGTCGTGGCAACCAGCGACTCCGTAGTTATTGAGAGGGCATCAAAGTCATTTGACTTGGGTGGCTATGTCGTTTACAACAGCCTTAGACTATTCCCGACAAAAATATAAATGAAGCCCTTCCAATCCTCTACCCAGGGTTCGTGGCGCAGACTGGACAGCGCGGCGGCCTCCTAAGTCGTAGGTCGGGGGTTCGAATCCCCCCGAACCCGCCATCCTCAGGCCTCCCTTCTATGCGTCATTCCGCCGGGCAACCTTGGCAAACTCTGTTGAAACCGCCGCTTAAGTGGGATTTTCTAAAGATACGGTATGGTTCCGAGTCCCATATCGCCCAGAGTGGCATCTCGAGAGCGTTTCCGAAGGTGATCCGGCTCGGGTCCATTCTTGCAGTGCAAGGCGTGACCTCGCCTTCGCAACTTATGAAAGCGCTAGAGAATGGCCAGTGGCATCTCCCGAGCCTCCTTTTTGCCATCCCTCCACCAGCCTGGATCACCATCTCCTTGAGCGTCTGGTAGTAATCCCCGCCCTCTGGCCACCAGTTTTCCAGAGGAACAAGCACGCACCTTATCCCCTTCCTCGATAGAATCGACTGGATGGCAGGCAGGATCCTCCTGTTCTCAGGGGTACAGAGGACAGAGACGCTCAGCCTCCCTCCCGTTCCCAGCGAGGGCTCCTCGGAGAGGAGGATGTCTATGGCGGGGATCGTAGCAACATTGAATGAGAGCTCGATGAAGTCAAAAGAGAAGGCTATCTCGTATGCGTTCTCCTCGCTGACTTTCATGCCGTTTGTGACCAATTTCGTCCTAAGGCCCCTGAGGTGGGCCTCTGTACACATCCTGAAAATCTCTGGGCTCTGAAGGGGCTCGCCCAAACCGCTCATTGTTACCTGCTCAAGGGCAGGCGCCCCGTCGAGGATCTTCTTGAAACAATCAAAGCTCATGTACTTGTCCTTTCTTGAACTTGGGAGTGTCCTGTGCAGACAAGTCGGGCAGTAGAGATCGCACTTAGTTGTCGGCTCTATAACGACCTCCTTTGGTAAAGGCGCCGCCTCGCGCCATCCCCTAAGCCTGAGCAAGCCTGTCCTCAGCGGGTTAGGTACCATCCCTAGACACCTGCAACGCTGACTTTATTGTGGTCGGGACTAATCAATCTTCTGAAGAACCTTTCTCGCAATCCCTTGAAGATGATATATATCCCGCGCCCCAAATATCAGTACGGAAAAAGATGAACCCGACCGAAAGTTGTCTCTGCATAAGGACAGGGAGAGGATCAGGTGAGGATGTAAGGCGTGCTATTATGGCACTTGGTCTCCTCGACAGGACTAAGAAGATCCTGTCTGAAGAGGGATCTATCTATTTCCCCCTCATTAGGAGTCCTGAACCTGATGAGATTGAAGCCATCTCCAGGGCAGGAGAGATTTTCGTGGAGCCAAGGAAGCTACCGGATCTCGCGCCTACCTGCCCAAGGAGCGTCGAGGAGTCGATCGAAGGCAAGGTGCCCGAGGACGCCCTCCGTTCTCTACCAAAATCATATGACATCGTCGGCGACATTATAATAATTGAGCGCCTTTTGCCTGAGGCAGAGCCGTATTGCGAAGAGATAGCCAAGGGTTTGCTCAGGGTTCACAAAAAAGCCAAAACAGTCCTGCTCAAGACAGGGAAGGTCGACGGTCCATACCGCATACCCGTCCTTCATCTCCTCGCGGGGGAGGACAGGCGTGAGTCTGTGCATTCTGAGTATGGGATCAAGCTCAGGGTAGACCTCTCCAAGGCATACTTCTCTCCAAGACTGGGCTTCGAGAGGAACCGCGTGGCATCCCTTGTCAGGGATGGGGAGACCGTGGTCGACATGTTCGCCGGCGTCGGGCCGTTTTCCATAATGATCGCTAAGAGGCGCAGGTCAAGGGTATTCGCGATCGACATAAATCCAGAGGCAATCCGGATGATGCGGCACAATTTGAGCATCAACCGCCTGATAGGCGAGGTCACGCCGATTTGCGGAGACGCTTCACTCATCTCTTCAATACTGCAAAATTCTGCGGACCGGGTTATAATGAACTTGCCTGCGCAGTCTCTCGATTTCCTGAGTGCCGCACGCCAGTTCCTGAAGAGGAGCGGCGGGACTGTGCATCTTTACCTCTTTTCCGGTCCCCCACCGATTGAGTCAGCGGTCAGAAATTTTGAAGCGAGAGCGTCTTGCGTCGGGGAATATGAGCTGGTAAACTGCAGGGTTGTCAAGCCGACCGCCCCCAAGGAATGGATTGTATCCATCGATGCCAAATTCAAACCGATCTGAGCCTCAAAAGCTTGCTTCCTGATCCGAGCAAATATATTTATTTTACGAGCTTCAGTATTTAATTGCAACTCATTTTGATCCTAAGGTGCCATATTATGCCCCAGTCAAAAAAGCGGATACTTGTGGTTGATGATGATGAAGACATCCAGGAGACCCTAAAGTCCCTCCTAACTAAGAAAGGGTATCTGGTTGATACCGCGAATAGCGGAGCAATGGCAATCCAGATGTCCGAATCAACCTCTTACAATCTTGCCCTTCTTGACGTAGTGCTTCCGGACATGGAAGGGACTCAGCTTCTTGTGAAGCTGAAGCCCACGATCCCACGAATGCGAAAAATAATGGTCACCGGACATGCTTCGCTGGATAATGCTATACGGGCCGTAAATTTGGGCGCAGACGGATACCTAGTAAAGCCGGTTTCCCCTCCCGAATTGCTGCGGATGATAGAGGACCAGCTTAAGCGGCAGGAGGATGACGAGCGCCTTACACAGGAGAAGATAACGTCTTATATCGAAACCCGAATAAAGATGCTCGAGGATAAGGGGGATAGAGAATAGGCTTTTGAGCTTTACATGCTCTGGTGGTTTCACGTTGATTGATAGCGAATTTGCTTCTAGGGCGAGTGTCTACCTGCGCGACAAGGACTTCGACCTCATAGTGAGGAACGCGCTGAAGGACATATTCGGGGAACCCTTGGCATCCTCAGTCATATTCCAAATCGGCGGCAAAGAGTCTATTATGGAACCGTCGATTTTCGAGAAGAAGATACGTCTGGTTTTTGGTCCGGGCGCTGATCTTATCTTGGGGTACGTTATCAAGAAGCTCGAGAATCCGCGGAAGAGGATCATCCGAAAGAGATGAGCAGATCGGTCAATCCGCGGTCTCCACTTCAATAGTCAGCCTGATTCTTGCGCCATCCCTTGCGATTCTCTCTACGAGATCCCTCCTCAGTTCGGAGGCAGACTTGTCTGATTTGACCATCAGGGTCCGCCCGCAGACGTATCCGCTCTTCCTAACGACCATCTCGCTCCCGCTCTCGAGGGTTAGCCTTGCACTGCCCCTTCCCCTGACGACTTCGCGCATCCCTTCTGATTCGATCCACAGCGCCACATCCGCATCATCCCTCCTCAGTGCCCGCTTCATCTCCTCCGGGAGTTCCGAAAGACCCAAGTTCGCCTTGGCTGCAATTATGCAGTCCCCATTCCTGCTCTTGACTTCTTCCTTAGTTATCTCGAGCGTAGTGGGGTGCCTTGCGGTGATCTTCCTGTCGCCCTCTGCATAGAATGTCAATTTTAGCATGGCAACCAAGCCTTTTTTAGGTTTAGCCCCTATAAATCTTTAGAAGTGTCTTGGGTTGGGCATGTCCGATAAGAGGGAGCAGCTGATCAGACGCCTGATAGAGGAGGGTGTACTGACCCAGCCTGAAGTAATAAAGGCGATGTCAAAGGTCCCTAGGGAGGAATTTGTGGTCACCGAGCTACGGGATCAGGCTTACATGGACACCCCTCTCCCTTCAATGGAAGGGCAGACTATTTCTGCGCCACATATGGTGGCGATAATGTGCCAGCTGCTCTCACTTAAGCCTGGGCACCTCGTGCTTGAAATCGGTGCTGGCACAGGCTACCACGCTGCGGTATGCGCTGAGATCGTCGCCCCCAGGCAGCCTGGCACTAATGACGGCCATGTTTTCGCCATCGAGCGTGTCCGGTCACTAGTCGAATTCGCAACGTCGAACCTTGCACGCTGCGGCTATTCTGACAGGGTCACAGTTATAGAAGGCGATGGGACAATGGGCTACCCCGACGCTGCCCCATATGATGCGATTCTCGTCACCGCCGCCGCACCCAGGATACCTCCCCCGCTCAAGTCACAACTCAAGGATGGGGGCAGGATGGTGATCCCGGTCGGTGAGGCATATTCGATCCAGGATCTTATAGTCGTCGAGAGGACTGGAAGTGAATTCAAGGAGTGGACATATGGGGGCTGCGTCTTCGTGCCCCTCTTAGGAAGGTACGGTTGGAGCCCGTAACCCTAGAACCAACGCATCAGGTCAGGCTGCCGCCTCTTCTCCTTCCCTACCTCAAAAAGCCTGGCAAGCGCAGCCTTTATCCTCTCGGGAGAAAAGTCAAACTCATTGCAGAGGTAATTCACAAGCCCCTCTTCGTTGACCTCCCCCCACGCCAGGGTATAGTCACCCCTCACAGTCGGTTTAAGGAAGATCTCCTTGATTGCCCCATAGTCTGTAGCCTTATCCCCCTCGATCAGCCCGATTTCCAGAGCCGCCTCCAGCGATCCCGCCTCCTTCAGTATCTTAAGTGCCTTTTTGGGGCCTATCCCCTTGAACCCCTCCGGGTTGAAGTCTGTTCCGATGAGTATCCCCAGATCGACCAGCATCTCCCTGCTCAGCCCGTTCTCCCTCAGGGCTTCCTCCAGCTCCACCAGTTCGGGCTCGACGCTCACATAAACAGGCTTGTTTGGGAGCTTCCTCCTCCCCGATATGGTCAAGTTCCTGACGAGCCTTGGAGCCCCGAATAGCAATGAATCATAGTCCTGGCTGGCGACTGCCCATGCATCGCCCTTCATCGCCATATAGGCGGCCTGCGCCTCGCCTTCCGATGGGGCCTGCACCCATGGAACCCCTAGGAGATCGAGCAGAGACTTTGACTGCTCGACCATCTCGGACGAGAGCCTTGAGGTTGCCTGCGCGTACTTTCTAGCGGCTTTCAGATCCCCTCTCTCGACTGCCTTCCTGTACTCTGACTTGGCCCTCTCCTTTGTTTCGACCCTCCGCGAGATCTCTTCAGCTTTCATCTCTGGAGGCTTGCCGTCGAATGTGTAGACCGGCTTCACACCCGCCTCGAGTAGGTTTATCGTCCTGTAGAAGATGCCACTTAGGTGGCTGGTCACCCTGCCCTTAGAATCCCTCAGCGGGGTCCCGTCTGGCTGCCTGATTATTGCAAGAAACTGATAGAGCGCATTGTACCCGTCGATGGAGAGTGTCCTCCCGCCTAGCTCCTCAAGGGAGATTGGGTTGTGCTTGACGAGATCCTTCAAGTTTACTCCCAGGGACTGTCACCCCGCCAGATGCTATTTTGGCTGGATGAGGGAGATCACTCTGCCCTTCTTAATCTGCGAAACTGTTATCTTCCCTCTCAGCTCAAGGTTCATCAATATCTTGTTTATCTCAAGCATTGAGATGTCCCTCATCATTGCCCTGAGCATCTCGACAAGCTCCTCCTCCTTAAGGGTTCCTTGCCTCTTAGCTAGCAGATCCAGCACTATCAGCTCTGGAGACTCGGTCCGCCACCTTATCCCTTCTTCCGCCAAATGCACCATTCCCCGCCCTTAATTCTTTTGCATGTCAAAGCAATCAGATGAAATTGATGAGCGGCGATTTGCCCCTCAGGGACTGCTTGCTCCTCTCCTCCCATGCCTTGTAGTACTTGAGCATGTCTTCGCTTATCGTAGGGCGTATCTTCTCCTTTGCCTTGAGGAAGTGCCTCATCTGAACCTCCTTTGCCTCCGGATCCTCCCTCAGCGCCATCATGCCAGCTTCCCTGCACAGCGCCTCTATGTCAGAGCCGGCATAGTTCATTGTTATCGCGACCAGCCTATCGAGGTCTACGTCCTTGGCCAGCGGCATGTCCTTCGTGTGAATCTTGAATATCTGCAG
>CALGKV010000012.1 GCA_937930465.1 Methanosuratincolales archaeon
CAATACTCCGCCTCAAGGGCAAGGGTCTCCCCAGGCTTGACGGATTCGGGAGGGGGGACCAGTTTGGTGTGGTCAATCTGAGAGTGCCCGAGAGGCTCACCCCAAGGCAGAGGGAGCTGCTGAAGGAGCTAGCGAAGGAGCTTGATCAGACTGTAAAGGAGAAACGGAGGTTCGGCTTTTAGCCATCCGGGCACCAATCGGCGTCTATTGAGACGTGCAAGGCTTTAATACCACCCTGGTGGATTTTATTGGGTCTGATCAGCATGCCTGATAGCATACTTTACTGGAAGGGGTGCATGTCGCGCCTCAGGACAAAGAGCATCGCTGACTCGACCATGGAACTATTCCGCAGGATGGGGGTTGAGTTTGCGACCCTTGGCGAAGAGGAGGGGTGCTGCGGCTCTGTCCTGCTCAGGACTGGGCAGCCCGAGGCTGCCAAGAAGGCTGCTGAATCGGTCATCGGCAAGATCTCCTCGTCCGGCTTCAAGGAAGTAGTTACAGCTTGCCCGGGCTGCTTCAGGACCATGTCCTCGGAATACCCGTTGATTGCAGGGCAGATCCCGTTCAAAGTCCGGCACATATCCCAGTTCTTGATCGAGAGGAGTTCATTGCTTAAGGATCGTTTCCGCAGGATGGATGTGAAGGCATGCTACCACGACCCTTGCCATCTCGGAAGACACATGGGGGTGTACGAGGAGCCAAGGGAGCTCATCAGGATGGTGCCAGGCGTTGAGCTGGTCGAGATGAAGGACAACCGGTCCAAGGCACTCTGTTGCGGCTCAGGGGGAGGGGTTCGCTCAGCCTACCCTGAGCTCTCGAGGGAGGTAGCCAAGTCTGTGATAGGAGGCGAACTGCCAGGCGGCGTCAAGCTGCTGGTGACTGCATGCCCGTTTTGCAACTACAATTTCAAGGACGCCTGCTCAGGGCAGATCAGGGTGATGGACCTGCCTGAACTGCTCATTTCTGCTTGGAGGGGCTGATTTAATGGGAAGCGATGACTGGCTGGCTCTCAAGCGCGATGAGTTCAAGAGATGGATGGAGGACGAAAGGAGGAGGACTGGGCTGAGCAGGGCGGTGGCTGCCTACACCTCCGCCAAGGCGAATGCACTCTCGCGCCTCCCTGAGCTGGAGGAGATGCGCAGGGAAGTCAGGAAGATAAAGGAACGATCCATCCGGCAAATGGATGAGCTCGTCAAGATCGCGATGGAGTCTGTGAGGGAGGTCAAGGGCGAAGCGTACCTCGCGAGGGATGCCGAGGAGGCCAGGGAGATTGTTTCTGAACTCACGGGCAGCGGGAAGCTGGTGGTCAAGTCAAAGTCGCTGACTGGCGACGAGGTCGGGATAAACGAAGCCCTCGAGGAGAGGGGGAACAGGGTTTACGAGACCGATCTCGGCGAGTTCATAATACAGCTGAGAAAGGAGAAGCCAACACACATCATAAACCCCTCGATCCACGTCCCCAGGGAAGAAGTTGCGAAGACCTTCTCGGAACTCTTGGGGAGGCCTGTGGGCCCGGAGATAACTTCCCTTGTGGGGATCGCGAGGGATTACCTGAGGGAGAAATTCTGCAATGCAGATGTTGGGATCACAGGAGCTAACGTCGTGTCAGCCAAGACGGGCACGATCTTCATTGTTGAGAACGAAGGCAACGCGAGGTTCGTGAGCAATGCGCCGCCAAAGCACATATGCCTCACCGGGATAGAGAAGATAGTCCCGAACCTCTCTGATGCGTTCAAGCTCCTTCAGGTCCTGCCCCCATATGCTACGGGGGTATTCATGTCTGCTTACGTTTCCATGATAACAGGCCCCAGCAAGACAGCTGACATCGAGAAGACCATAGTCTACGGAGCCCACGGCCCAAAGGAGCTCCACCTCGTCCTCCTAGACAATGGCCGCAGGAGGATGGCTGATGACGATGCGTTCCGAGAAGCCCTCTACTGCATCCGCTGTGGCGGATGCATGTACGAGTGCCCTGTTTACCGGGTGATAGGAGGGTCATTCGGAAACAACTACTTCGGCGGGATCGGGCTTATATGGAGCGCATTCACCACAGGCGAAGAAAAGGTTGCTGCAGCAGTGGACGCATGCACCAAGTGCGGGAGGTGCAAGGAGGTATGCCCGCTAGAGATCGATACCCCGCGGATGGTGGAAAGGCTGAAGCAACGACTCGTAAAGAAGGGGTTTGTGCAGCCGAAACACGGGGAGATCATGGCGAGCATAAATGAAAAGGGCAATCCCTTCGGAGAGGATGAGCGTGCGGATCGCCCTAAAGGCTAAACAAGCCCGCCCCATTCGCCATCCCTTTCCCTAAAGCCGCCCTTCAGGGGCTTGTCAAGTTCAGGTATCTTGGGGAGCGTGCGATCGAGCTCCGCCTCAGCCCTCGTCTGCGCCTCCCTTAGTATCTCTTCGGAGCCCTCCATGGCAGCCACCCCTCCTGCATCCGCCTCTGTTGAAGAGGTGTTGACCATAAGCTCCTCCATTATCTCGCTCAGCCTTGAGAAAGACTCACCTGATTCTGACATCATTGTCGGGACGCTCCCGCACACAAGCTCGAGCGAAGACTTGGCTATAGAGAGGTTGCTGGCAAAATCGCCGTATTCCTTGAGCGTTCTGAGCCTTGTGGCAATCTGCTCAAGCATAAGGGAAGCGGCGGTCATAGCCTTTATGAGCTTCCTCAATTCGCTGAGCTCGTTCGCGTATATCTTTGCCCTCCTTATGTCCCTGTTCTGGTAGTATTGGACCACCTTCTCGAACAATGCCCTGTCATAATGCCTGATCCTCGAGAGTTTAATGTTCAGGGCGTTCTGCTGCTGCGTCAAAATCATTATTGCCTCTTCAATCTTTGGGCGTATGGGTCCCTTTATCTTGGGCGATTTCACACCGTTCCTTCTAAGCAGACCCATCTGCCCTCATCATGCATATTTCTGTCCTCTTGGTATAAAAGCTTCCCAGCTGCAACCTGAGAAAAATGCGAATAGTACATATACCTCTGCACACAACTAATTCCAGAGGTCAACGGCAATGCTGGGCTCCGGTCACATCGGCTTCTGGTTGGGGCAAAGGAGCGAGAGGGAGGCGATCTCTGCCTGCGAGAAGCACTTGGAAAAGATATTTGCGATCGTCAACAAGTTCAAGCTGTTCATTGATGATTACCTAGGTGGGGATCTGGAGAAGGCCAAGGCGCTTTCCAGCGAGATCATCTCGCTTGAGAGGGAAGCTGACAAGACAAAGGAAGGAATAATCAACGATCTTATGGGATCGTCACTCCATCCTATGGATCAGGACGAAATAATACGCCTGGTGATGACCTCTGACGACATCGCTGCACACATCAAGTCAGCAACTAGGAAGATGCAGTATGCGCACCCCAATGACATACCTGACGACGTCAAGTTCAGGATCAAAGAACTTGTGGGGATCTTGCTTGAGGAAGCGATGAGCCTTATGGACACGATCCAATCCCTCATCAAGAAGGATGGTGGGGTCGTATCTAAGGCAGAGAAGACTGAGCGACTGGAGGAGAAGATCGATGACCTGCGCGTCGATCTCATTGCTAAAATCCTTGTGTGGGGAGACCGCGCAGAGCATGTCAGCGACTGGCTAATGATAAAAGAGGTCGTGGAGAACATAGAGTCTGCGTCCGACCGCATGGAGGATACCGCGGATCTGTTAAGGACTATCGCAATACTGAGGAACAAGGGCTGAAAAAGAAAGATAAAACTCTGCCCGCTCAAGCACTTCTGAAATGTCGGCTAGAATTGAATCTCAGGCAGGCGAAGGCACAGTCTCCTGATTTTTCATCTTGAAAATTCATCATTGGGATGCCTGCTTAAGCTATGGATATCCTCATTAGGTATACTACTGCCCCACTCAGAAATATGTTCGCCGGGACGGTCACCAGCCAGTAGGTGAAGAGGTAAACTGAAGTGTTTTTACTCATCTTCTTCTTTGCTGCCAGGCTGGCCCCCAAGATTGCACCGACTGCAGCATATGAAGTCGATATCGGCAGCCCGTAGCCCCATATGATGTAAGGGACTGTTGTGAAGAGGTAGACCACTGTTGCATTGGAAATGCTAGCAGCTAGCCCAGTTGGAAGATCGAGCCGGGTGACCCTGAACGCCAGGGTCCTTATCACCTTGGGGCCGAAAAGGAATGCCCCCAAAATTATTCCCGTGGTCCCAAAGATTGCTAACAAGACCATGGCTGCAGAATCTGGCAAATGACCTATCTTGGATGCAATTGTTATGTAGACGCCCGTGGCATTCGCTACGTCGTTTGCTCCGAAAGAATACGCGCTGAAGCAAAGTGATCCCACCAACAGGATCTTGAAGAAATTCTGGATTCTTGGAAAGTCGTTTCTGTTTGTGTATGATTCGATTGCCTTGTAGAGCACAAAGGCAACCGCAAAGCTGCATAGGGGGGATGTGATCCAGCTGATGACTATTGTCCCCAGCATGCCCAGGCTTATTCCGTTTAGCCCAAACTCCACTATCCCATACCCAATGACTGCACAAATTATAGAGTGGGTAGTTGAAATAGCCATCCCCCTCATTGTGGCAATAAAGATCCAGATGTTCGCGGAGAGTATTATCGCGAACGCTCCCGCCACGTCTATCTCCGGGACAATCCCCTTTCCGATCGTCTTCATGACCATTGATCCTTGCAGGACGGCCCCCAGAAAGACAAAAATGCTAAAGAAAAAAAGTGCTTTCTTCAGTGTCAGTACGCCCGAACCGACAGCTGCGCTAGTCGGATTAGCCGCGTCGTTCCCTCCGAGGTTCATGGACATGACGAATGCGAGGAGAATGCCGAGCGCGAGCAGGATCATAGAGACTTCCATGTAACCACCTAGGGCTGGATGCACTGCTTGACGTCTAAAGCCATGATCCATTAAAAAGGTTTCTTAAGGCTTTTTTCTTGCCAAACGAGCCAAAAATACAAAAAAAGAAGGAACGCTCAATGGTGGGAAAGTCTGCGCCCCTTCCGAATCTCTTGATTCTTACTCTACCTGTGATAAAATAAGCAGTTCTGGAATTGAATTCATGTCTGGGCCCGGAATCATGCCTCCCTTCAAATGCCTAATTAACTGAATTCAATT
>CALGKV010000013.1 GCA_937930465.1 Methanosuratincolales archaeon
ACTGTATACCTGGACTGGTGTCCGCTATGCATACATCAAAATTCATTTTTTCAAGGAGATCCTTCCTCATAACAAGGATTCTCTGCAGCGCCTCTGTTTCCCATTTCCTCCCCTTTGATATCATGTCTCTGATCGCTTCGGTGGAAAAGTCTGCGAACCCAACATATAACTTACCCTTGTTTTCGATCTTTTCGGAGCAATCGATTATGCAATCCTTTACTTCGGCGCTCCCGTTCATCACCTCGTTTAGCCATCGCTTGACATTCTTGGGCTCGAAGACTATGTGTTGAGTGGGAGCCCTAAAGTCCATGTCCAGTAGGCATGCCTTCTTACCCTGGAGCGCATAGATAGTTGACAAGTTGGCTGCCAAGTAGCTCTTGCCGGTCCCTCCCTTGAAAGAGTGTATCGTGACAAACTTCTTCATAATCATTCCCCATCGTTAATTGTGAAGTATATCTGGTGCTTTCTTCGCACCTTCTTGACGTAGCCCAACCTGACGAGTTGGTTCAGGTAGCCGCTCTCAATAGCCCTGGCCCTCTGGGTTATTTCTGCAACTTCATCCGCGCGTGCTTCAACGAGCTTAGCGAGGGCCAGCATTGTCTTCCTCAGGTGATCCGGTAAACTCAACAGTATGCTAATATCCAGACCGTCTGTAGGCAGCCCTGATTCCCCTTGTCCGCCCTTCATTCTGAGCTTCTCAAGAAGCTGCTGCTGGAGAGAGAGCATTTGCTCCAGCATGAACTTCATCGAAGAAATTTCTTTCTCAAGCCTTTCCAGCACCGACTCAAGCTCGGCAGGTTGCGTAGCCATCTCACACAGCTCTTAGTATTGCTGTTTAACAGTTAGTCTATTAATGAATATATACTTTTCCTCAGAGCAATTGATTTTAATATGTCCTCCTCGCTTACAAGCAGCGAGGGATGGTTGTGAGCAAGATCAAAGTCGTAGTGGCGGGAGTAGGCAACTGCTGTTCGGCCTTGCTTCAAAGTGTGCATTATCATGCTGAAAACCCAAAGGGGCTCATGAATTATGACCTGGGCGGCTTCAAGCCGTCGGATATAAAAATTGTTGGCGGGATAGATATCGACTCTAGGAAAATAGGGCGCGACCTTTCAGAGGCGATCTTTGCTGAGCCAAATGTGGCTCCGAGGTTCTGCAATCCCCCGACGACCGGCGTCTTTGTCGTCAAGGGGCCGGTTCTCGACGGGGCTGATGGCGTTCTTAAGGATATAATCAAGGTGGACGACACACCGCCTGTTGATGTGCCTTCATACCTGGAGGGACTCGGCGCGGAAATTCTAGCATGCCTGCTGCCCACTGGGGCACAGAAGGCGGTTGAGTTTTATGCTGACGCGGCTCTGAAGGCGGGTTGCGCTTTCATTAATTGCACCCCTGCAAAAATTGCTTCTGATAACCGTTGGGCCGAGTCTTTCGAAGACAAGGGTCTACCATTGGCTGGAGACGATTTGATGAGCCAGATGGGTGGGACTGTCTTCCATATGGGTGTGCTTGATTTTTTGTCAAAGAGGGGCATTGATGTGACAAAGACATACCAGCTCGACATAGGGGGAACTGTTGAGGCATACGGCGTGCTTGAAGACTTCAGGCGGGATGAGAAGCGGAAAATAAAATCTGAGGCAATAAAGCAAGTCCTTCCATCTGATTCAAAAGTTGCTACAGGGACCTCCGACTATGTCGGGTTCATGAAAGACTGCCGAACCGGGTATTTCTATGTGGAGGGTAAGAATTGCTTGGGCAGCGATGTAATCATTGACATTTACTTAAGGACTCATGACAGCGCAAATGGAGCCGGGGCACTCCTCGATGTGATTCGAGGCGTCAAGATCGCGATTGATAGGGGCATAGGTGGCCAGCTGACTAGTGTTTCTTCATACGGGTTCAAGAATCCCCCGATAAGATCCTCCCTGAACGAGTCCTTGGAGTGGTTTATGTCTTTCGTTAAAGGCGAGAGGAAGCGTTAATCAAGGGAAAGCTTATTTATCTGCATCTCGTTTCTTTTTTTAGCCCCCATCTGGGAGGCATTAAACAGTAAAGTTGGATTGAATGATGTCTGAAATAAAAAAAGTAGAGGAATTGAATCCCGCTTCAAGAAGCGTCGACATTCTTGTAAAAGTTCTTGAAATAAGCCCCCCGAGGGAAGTGTCAACTAAGGACGGATCGCAGCACCGCGTCTCCGAGGTTCTCGTCGGCGACCCAACAGGTTGTGTGTTGATGAGCCTCTGGGACAGCGATGTGGAAAAGGTGGAGGTCGGGAAGTCCATCTGGGTGAGGAACGGATACGTGTCACTATTCCGGGGGAATATGCGGCTAAACACTGGCAGGTACGGCGCAATAGAGCCATCCGAGGAAGAAGTTGTCGCAAATACAGAAAATAATATATCGAACAGGTCTTATGACCAAAAGATACCAAAGTTCAGGCCGCTCTTCCACGACGATTCGCGTAGAGGTAGGCGAAGACGCTAATTCGCCTGCTGCAACCCCAAACTCTTTTATTCGCACACACAGGATTATTCCATCGATGGAGATGCCTATATCTTATCACCCTGCCCATGATCTGGAGGTCATGGTCCGGGAAGTCGTCAAAAAGGCGCATATGAACTACATTGACCCGGATCGGGTTTTCTGCTTCCGGAGCAGAGGGTCCAGATCGAAAAGGGTAATAGCGAGGTGCTACTCGCTCCCTAAGATCTGGCAAATGGGATTGGACACGCCCGCCCATTACATCATTGAGGTAATCTCTGAGCGTTTCGACAAGCTGACATGCGAAGAGAAGTTAAAAGTAATGATCCATGAGCTGCTCCACATACCAAAGACCTTTGGCGGCGGACTGCGCCCCCACAGAGGATACGTCACAAACAGAGCAATCAACGAGATATATGAACTATTGGTCTCGCAAAAATGATGCAAGAAAATAAAACAAAAGTCTGTAACAGAAAAAATTATATCTTGAAAATTTTCATTATTAATTGAGGAATATAGAAATGGCTGCAGCGAAGAAAAAAGAGTACAAGAAGAAGGAAGAGAAAGCGGTTAAGAAAAAGTAGTGCCTAGAGCAAAAAGTCCGGCACGAATGGGCTCTCTTTCCAGTAGTTGTTTTTTCTTATTTCCCCGATCGCAATCGGGACGCAAACCCTGCTCACCAGACCATTAAGAGAAAATGGAACCCTTGCCAGCCTTGCCTCGCCATCGGTCACCCATTGATCGATCGGGAACCCCTTCTCAATTAATGATTCCCCAAACTTCTTCCTTTCCCCGAACCCCATCATCAGCCCTTTCTCGTCAAACACATATATGTGGAATCCCCTTCCTGAGAAAACGACAGCGAGGTTTGTGTAGCCTTGCATCAATAACTCATGATGGAGCCTGATGGTCTCATCGATTGCCTTGCTGAAGCAGATGTAGCAGAACTTGAACATAGATCGCCCTTCTACCCTGTCTTCAAGAGAGCCGCAGTTCGGGCAGTCAATATTCTCTGGATCAATGTCAAACATCAGCTCCTGACCAATCAGCTCTCCGCAACCGAGGCACTCCTCGCCCCTCCGGTCACATTCGGCGCATCGCTCTTGGTTTCTGTACACGTTCCTGTCATAATATAGATCCTCGGGGAGGTATTCCAGGACCGTCTCTTTCAGCTCATCCAGAGATCCTGCCGTAAAGAACAGTAGCTTGCCAACCTTGTCAGCATACTTTTTCCTGAAATAGCCGGATTCGTTTCCAGGGTCGAGTTGGAATATGGGTAATTCCGCTCTGCCAGTATTTTTGAACCACGATTCAATCATCCCGAAGTTGAGCCTGCTGTAGTATTTTCCCCTCTCCCTTACCTTAGCGGGTCTGTGGTTGACCGGATAGCAGTGCCTAAGCTTGGTCAAAAGCCATCACTTCAGGACGGCCC
Organism: Methanosuratincolales archaeon; assembly: GCA_937930465.1. Taxonomy (GTDB): domain Archaea; phylum Thermoproteota; class Methanomethylicia; order Methanomethylicales; family Methanomethylicaceae; genus Methanosuratincola. Next base: position 3,914 of record CALGKV010000013.1, read on the forward strand.
CGGCGAGCAGTGGGAGGGTGATCGTTACATCCCCAAAGACCGCAAGGTGCTTAGCCCTGGGCTTGACCTTGCCCCATGAGATGGCCTCCCTGGGCAACGCGCCTGACAGGCTGCCGTCGTACTCTTGTGCTGTAGTGAGATATATGCAGTAGTCAAGCCCTTCCTTGAACTGGTTCCACCATATCACGTGGTGTTTGCTTATTCCCCCCCCAATTATCAGGGCGCCAGTCTTCTTGGAGTCAAAGACTGTATTCAAGATCCTGCTCATGTCGCTGAAGAGGTCTAGGTTGAACTTGTTGGTCTGTGCGTAGAAGAAGAGGTTTGTTCCGAAGGAGCCGTCGATGACCCCTGGGACATAAACAGGAACCCCTTTCTCGTACGCTGCCCTCAGGAAAGAGTGGTTGTCATCAATCCTCCTACCAAACTCGCTCGCCAGCTCGCTGGGTGAGATTGAATTCCTGCCACCAAGGATATTTGGCAGTTCTTTCCTCATCACCTTCTCGATCAGAGGGCCGTAGTCCTCGAGCGGGATGAGCACATTTCCGAGCCGGTGAATCTCCAGCTCATTGAGCATTACATCATCCATCTCGAACTCCCCCGAAGAGTATCTGGCTCCAAAGCTCCTTGCTATGTCGTGATCCAGTGCACCGCAAGTGGTGACTATCAAGTCCGCCCAGCCCTCCCTTACTAAATCAGCTATAACGCCCCTGAGACCCGTCGAGATTATGTTGCCGGTGAACGAGAGGAACTTTACGCAACCTTCTGACCTCATACCTTCCATTATCTTGGCTGCCTCGCCCAGCCTAGGCGCCATAAACCCGCCCATGCTGCTGAACCCTTCTACAAGTCCCCTTACTGTAGAACATTCCTCGAGCGAAAGATCCTTCACCCTTTTCGAGAGCAAGCTCTCTCTTGCCTTCATTTTCTCCTCTTTGCCCATTTTACCCATGGAATTGCCCCCC
>CALGKV010000014.1 GCA_937930465.1 Methanosuratincolales archaeon
GAGATATGATCCGATACCATTTTAAGGCTAACGCATCTGTAGGGACCCCTGGAGGAACCCCCGGAGCTCACGGATAGGAACCCTTAGTTGCTCCCAAGTGTCACGTAGTCTGATTGTCGCTGTGTCGTCTTGGAGGGTCTGGTAATCGACAGTGACCGCGTATGGGCAACCTATCTCGTCCGATCTTGCGTAACGCCTTCCGATCGACCCTGAGTCGTCGAATTCGGCTATTATTCCTAAGCCTTTCAAGTCGCGGTATATGCTGTAGGCTTTCTCCCAAATTCCGTCGCGGTTGACAAGCGGGAAAACCGAAACTGAGACTGGCGCAATGGACGAGGGAAGTCTCAGCACCACCCTGTCTTCGCGCTCAGAGTAGGCGCACTCAAGGGCCAGGTAAGTGAGCCTGTCAGCACCGAATGAGGGCTCTGCAACGTGAGGGATGAAGCGCTCACCAGCTTGTGCCTCTTCCTTCTCGTAGAACTCCACATAATCCGGCTTGATCAGCACCCCTTCGATCTCGGCAGGTCCGGAGGAGAGTTTTGACCGGAGCGTGGATGCTTCTATTCCCTTGATAACAGACAGTACCTTGCCCGTATTCTTACCGTGATCCGCACCTATTGCTTCCACCCTCGGCTTGGCAGCGAGCACCTTCACTTTCCTAGGGGCATCGTACTTCCTGAAGACAGACATGTCCTGACCGCTGTATTGCATGTGGCGCGAGAGGTCGTAGTCAGTACGGTATGCATGACCCGAGACTTCAACCCAGCCCCACCGCTCAAGCTTGACCAGCTGGTCGAAGGTCTGGGCAGAGTAGTGCGCCCTCTCTTCGGGAGGTTTTCCGATGAACATCTGCGACTCTACAGGGGCTCCAAGCTCTGAAATGAACTTTGACGAGAGCGCCATAAAGTATGCGAGCCACTCGGTCTTGATGTATCCCTCCTTCAGGGCATCGGAAACGCAGACCTGTATCGGTTCCGATTCATTGGACTTCACCATATCCTCTGTGAGGAGCCTCAGCTTCAAATCCGCCACATCATCAATTAATGTGCATCCAGGGGATTTTGGGTCGAAAAAGAATTCTACCTCCATTATCGTGAACTCCCTGAGCCTTATCGGACCCTGCCTAGGAGAGATCTCGTTCCGCGCGACCTTTCCGATCTGGGCCAAGCCGATAGGTAGGCGCTCCCTCATCGAGTTGAATATGCCCTTGAAGTTGACGAACATTCCTTGGGCAGCTTCGGGTCTAAGGTAAGCAACGTTCTCTGAGTACGGGCCGATGTTGGTCCTGAAGAGAAGGTTGAACTTCGAGATCTTGCTCAGTTGACCTTGGCAATCCGAGCACCTTACGCCCTTTTCCAGGATGAGGGCATCAAGCTCCTCATTCGTCATCCCTTCTATGCCCTTGACCTCGCCTACCTGTTCCAATATAAGGTGATCCGCCCTGAACCGCTTGTGGCACTGCATGCATTCAACGACCACGTCAGTAAAATTCTCCACGTGGCCCGATGCCTCGAATACTTTGGCAGGCATGATCACAGGAGTCTCAATCTCGTACACTAGCCCATGGTGCTGGTGTATGAAAACTTCCCTCCAGCGCCTCTCGATATTCCTCTTAAGCATCGCACCCATGGGACCGAAGTCCAAAAACCCCGCGACCCCACCATAAATCTCTGAAGAAGGCCAGAAGAAGCCCCTTCTCCTGCCAAGCTCCACTACCTTATCGTATTTGTCCATTGGAACGCCCTCGCGAATCAGTCCAAGATTGATAATATACATGGATATATGCATATTTGTGCCCAATGAAAATTGGCGATGAATCACTTGCACAGCTGGATATATATAAGACACAAGTAAGGCATAGGTAGTTGCTTTGAAAAAAATCGGAGGTCGGTGGAAAAATGCCCAATATCCCCTTTTATCTAGACTCGCAGCCAGTCTATTTTGGTGGCTTCAAAAGGGAATACGCAGAAGCCGATTTTGCGCTTTTTGGAGTCCCGTTCGACTGCACATCTAGCTACAGGGCGGGTTCAAGATTCGGCCCAAATGCGATAAGGGAGGCATCAGCCAACATCGAGACTTGGTCTTGGAGGACGGGGATCGATTTTGAGGATGTGAGGATCCATGATTTGGGCAATGTAGCTGTAGTGTACGGGGACGCCGCCGAGACAGTCAGGAGGGTCGCAGACACTGTCGAAGACATAAACTCGACAAGGAAAGTCCCTGTGATGCTAGGGGGGGAGCACCTTGTGACGCTTGGATCCGCGAAGGCAATAAAAGAGTGCACATTCGTCTCCTTTGATGCGCACTTCGACCTCAGGGACGAATACCTTTCGAACAAGCTATCCCATGCCTGCGTAATGAGGCGCATTATGGAAGAGGAAGGGAAGGATAGAGTCATCCTTTGCGGGGTAAGGGCAACCTTCGGAGAAGAGGTCAGATGGGTAAAGGAAAACGGGATAAGGTACATGACATCAAGGGACTTGTTGAGGGGCGGAGCTGATTCCTCGTCTTTGTGGCTGAAGGAACAGCTTAAGAGTGCTGAAAAAATCTTCATCAGTATTGACATGGATGTGATTGACCCAGCCTACGCACCGGGGGT
>CALGKV010000015.1 GCA_937930465.1 Methanosuratincolales archaeon
CACGAGGATATAACCAGCCTGCCCCATTCCCCCCTCTTAAGCTCGTGCAGCATCTTCGCCTCCTTGCCCATAATGACCTCAAAGAAGTATGCGTCGTAGTTAGGGACGACGTAGGGGTTGTCGTCAAGCTGCTGTGCGAAGACGCCTTCGGTGGCTGTGTACATTTCAACTATGCTAAGAGGCCCGTATAGCTCCCTGATTTTTGGGGAATAGTAGGTCTGTATCTTAGGAAGGCTGGTGCAGAATGCTGCCCTTAAGTTCCAAACCTCCTTCGGCAACAATCCGTGTCTCTTCCTCAGGTACCTGCCGAATGAGGTAATCACGTTGGTTACACCAATCAGCGATTTGATGTCAGATCCTCTTGCCCTCTCGTAAACTAGCTCAAACCTCATTTCCCAATCCTGTCTGGTTATTCCGCCCCCAAGCCCGTCGATTTCATCCTGGCTTGGGACGAGTCCGACTCTCCCCAGACGCGGATTGTATTTGGCATAAGTCCCAGAGCTGTACCCGTACTCTATCCTCCCTCCTGCCGTCTCCTCTGAAGCGACTACTGAAGGGAAGTTTAGGTTCAATACGCCGCTGTTCAGGATCCCCAGATCCCCCGTCCGCAAAGCGTGGTTTACAAGACCTCTTGCGCCGACCATCAGCACTTGCTCGAGGTGCGTCTTGGTGGCTGGTATGAGCTTTGGGGCTCCAGTGGTGCCCCTAGTCATTGCCCATCTGACTACCGGTTCGCTCAAGAGCTCTTTGTGACCTCTGTTCTTTACCCTTTCTAGCCAAGGTCTTAAGCCCTCATAATCAACAATTGGGAATAATTTCCTGTACTCATCAAAGCTTGAAATCGCCCCGCCGCAATAAGCCTGACCATAGCCGGTTTTGCAGTATAGCTCCGTCAGCCTTCCGAGTAGCTGCGTTTGGGCCTCCTTTGGATTCTCGAGGGCCCTGTACCAGGGCTCCACCACCCTCTGGAGCCCTGCAAATCCGTCCATACGTAGACACCAAAAAAGGACTGCCTTGAAAGTTGAATCAGAGCTCAATTAGCGATTCAGTCTTGTATACTCCCTCGATTGCATTAATCTTCCTAATGAGAGGGGTAATGTCTTCTCTCTTCTCGACCTCGCAGAATGCGACGATGTCGAACCTCCCGAAAGTGGGAAAGGTTTCTGCCACGCCTGGTATCTTTTCCAGCTTCTTTACCACGTCCAATATTGAGACTTTCTCTGCGTTAATCAGTATGCACACTTGGATCATCTTCCCGACCTCACAGTAGCGTTTCGATAAGAGTCTCTGTCGACACGACGCCATCTATCTTGGCTATCTCATAAACTGCAACGCCCAGCTTTTCCAGATTCTTGAATTCAAACTCGGCGACAATATCGAAAGCGCCAAGCGTTTCGAAAGCCCTCTTCACGTCTTTCATTTCCTTTATCTTCTCGAGGGCATATGGATCCTTGCCTGGCTTGCAGTGGACAAGTATACATGCGAGAGGCATTTCCAGGTCTCTCCTGTCAGATAATCGGTCTCAAGCTCTATTTATGTCTCTCTGAGCTATAATCCGAGCTTAGGCAGGAACTTGAAGAGCGGATGGTTCTTGTCGATCGATCTATCTCCAGAAAGCCTATTTCCATAGGCCTTAATCGCCTCTACCACCGCCACTGCCTCGAATATGTATGTCGATGCCTTGAGGGGTCCGTATATTATAAAATCTGCGCCTCCCATCTGAACCATTGTATTCAGGGCTGCATTGATGGCCCTCGCGCTCTTTCTGGACACCCTCTTCTTGAGCAGTGCTTGATAGGCGGCATTAGAGGGGGCGCACCCACACGGCAGGTTCAACTCCTTCCTTATCAATTTCATAGACTCGACTGCGAGGTGCGTACTGGTGAAATCAATTATTCCGACATCGACCGCGGCCCCTTCAATCCCGGCAGACTCGCATCTGGCAAGAAGCATTTCCTTTAGAAGCGCCAGCTTTTCTTCTGGGTAGACTGCCGACGGATCCAAGGTTTGTATTATTGCAAACCTGATCTTGTTGGCTTTGAGCTCTGAAAGCTCCGTATCAGTAGTGCATGTTGATACCGAATTCACGGCACATCTGGAGCTGATCCCTATTTCAAGCGCTCTCCTGTAGCCTGCAACCCGTGCCTCCTCGTTGAGGCCTCCGATCATAAGGGGGCTGCCGGTCAAGTCGGCGAGCATGTTGATGTAATTGCACATCGCCTCAGGGGTCTCTGCAATCACATCAATAGCATGCTGCAGCCCAACGCGCCTCGCAAACCTCTCTGCAGTCTCTATTTCGTTTTCGACCCTCTTCCTATCGACCACGCCAGTACGGTGATCGGAGACCTTCCTGTCTCCTCTGTAGAAGATGCTGCCTATGAGAACCGGCTTTCCTATGATTCCGAACTTGGAATCGCCTAGTTCATATGGTGGTGCCCTCATTTTATATCCGCCTCCCTTACAGCCTTGACCATCTCCCTAAGCTTCCCGACCGCAACCGACCTGTCAAGCGCCCGCAATCCGCAGTCAGGGTGCACCCAGGCGATGTTTTCAGGCCCGTAAGCCGAAAAAATTCTGCTCAGCAGTTGCCTTATTGTGCCCCTATCCTCGACCTTGTTATCCATGGAGCTCACAGATCCTGCGCCTAGCTTCTTGCCAAAATCCTCGATCGCTTTCTTGTCCACTGCATCGAAGTTGCCTGGGTTGTCCTTAAAGGCGAAACTTAAGATGTCTATCCCGTCGATCCTCACGATTTCTTGAAACGACCTCTTCAGATTGCCGCAGACATGCAGCGCCTTCGTGCCTTTCAGGTCGGCGGTGACCGCCTCAAGCGCCTTCTTGGCAAGGTTCATTGGGGCTCCTATTGAGAAGCTGGGCTCATCAAACTGGAATGTGTTGAACCCATTTTTGCTTATGATCTCAGCCTCAACAGCAAGCGCATCTCCTATATCGGCATAAAGCTTTTCATCGCGGAAACCGCTGTACGGCGCAGTTGGCGCTAGCTCCGAGAAGAAAGCCATCGTCACAGGGCCTGTTATTATTGCCTTGACCTCACAGGTTCCTGCAGAGATCCTTCTTGCAAGGCTCAGGTCTTGCACCAGTGGGGTGTCTTCTGGCGGGCAGATCTTGCCTGTGATAATTGTCCTGCCCTCGTTAATCTCAAATCCTGGTATGTGATCAGCAAAGTATGCGACCATGTCCTTTCTTGTCTGCCCGTCGCTGATTATGTCAATACCCGCATCGATCTGATCCTTGACTGCATTCTCGATGGCTTCCAAACCCGAACCTGTGACTGGGTGGCTGCCAATCACTGTGGTCCTTATCTTCATTGCCTGATCGTCCCCCCTATC
>CALGKV010000016.1 GCA_937930465.1 Methanosuratincolales archaeon
TTGGGGCTGCTTCTGGGTTAAGCTGTGGCGAAAGCCCTGCAATTCAGGCTGTTGAACCAGGTTTAACTCCACGCATTACTGACTGGTTCATTGGGCATTCAAAAGGCGCTTTCCTCATCAGCAATTGCCAGGGGGCTATACGCACCATCGAATCAGGGGTTCTGAAGGGCGTGCGACAAATCCGATCTCAAGATTTTACAATATGACACGTCTTGCAAACCCTTTGAATCTTGCACCACGGACTGAGCGCGTTGGATCAAAGATCACTTGGAGGGCAACGCAATCATGCATTTGACTTAGGCATCGCCATACTATAAACGTCCACCTTGAGGGGGCTATGATTTTTGCGATAATTTTTTTACTGACAAAAGGAGAACTTGCTTATGTTCCTTGGATTTTTTGCGCTCGCGATAATAATGGCAGCGCTCCTGATAGTGTGGGTGCTAGCTTCGATTCCGGTATACCTTGCAGCAAAAGCATTCACTGGAGGGAGAGCGTCTCTCGCTGGGGCGATGGCAGCGACGCTGCTCGGCGCCCTGATCTACCCCTTAGTTGCATGGATCGGGGCAATCCTGTTTTGGGCCATTTTTGGAGCTGGATCCCAACTGCTCGGATCGATGGTTGCACTCCTTGCACTGCTCTGGGTCTACAAGTCCGTATTCAAGGTCGGGTGGCTCCAGGCTCTCGGCGTGGCGTTGCTAGCGGTTGCCATTATGACTGTGATAATGATCCTGATAGGCGCAGTCGCGACGATCCCGCTGCTGTTGCTGAGGGCTACCCCTCCCGGATCTGGATTGGGGGCGCTCTTGTAGGATCAAAACCTATTTTTGTATTGCAGAACTATCTATTTTCGAGGAAGATGGGCACAAGCAGGGATTTTTTCACAGTCTGCCCCCGGGACTGCTATGACACATGTGTGATGACCACCCGTGTGGAAGGGGGCCGGGTCAGCTCGATCAAGGCAAGGGTGGACAACGGGCTCACCCGCGGCTTCCTCTGCAAGAAAGGGCAGAGGGCGCTCGAGTATGTCTTCTCTCCGGATAGGCTCAAGTACCCGCTCAGGAGGGTCGGGAGAAAAGGCGTGGGGGAATTCGAGAGGATCAGCTGGGAATCAGCGATGGGCTGCCTGGTAAAGGAGATGAAGAGGGCGATGGACGAACATGGCCCAGAATCGATACTGCCATACAGCTACGCTGGGCATATGGGGATCATAAACAGGTATTTCCCGCAGAGGCTCTTCAACCGGATAGGGGCTTCGGACCTAGAATACACCATATGCTCATCCGCAGGGAAGGAGGCTTTGAGGTACCACTATGGAACCTCTGCCGGGATGGACCCGGAGGATCTCGCCAACTCATCACTCGTTGTAGTCTGGGGGATGAACCCAGCCTGGACGGCCCAGCACATCTACTCGATAATCGCGAAGTCTGGAGCTAAGGTAATAGTTGTCGATCCAGTAAGAACCGAAACAGCCGGACGCGCGGATATGCACTTGCAGCTCAGACCGGGGACGGACTCCGCCCTCGCCCTCGGCGTCATAAATTATGCAATCAGAGAAAAATTACATGACCAAGAATTCATCAGGAGGCACACGTCGGGATTCGCCGAGCTCGCGCGCAAAGCTTCCGAATTCACGGTCGAAAGGATCTGCGGCATTTGCGGCATTAGTGATGGTGAGTTCGTTGAGTTCGCTAGGGAGTGCTGCAATACGAAGCCAGCCGCATTCCTGATAGGCCTCGGAATCCAGAGGAACCTCAATGGCGGCGAGATGGTAAGGGCGATCTCCCTCATCCCAGCGATCACAGGAAACATCGGCAGGAGGGGAGGGGGGTTCTTCCACTCGAACTCGGCATACTTCACCGCAGACCTCACCGCGGTGGCGGGCTTGCCTTCAAGAAGGAGGAGGAAGATAAACATGGTAAGGCTCGGGGATGCCCTGCTCGACAAGGGCCTGGACCCGCCTTTGAAGTTCCTCTTCGTATACAACTCCAACCCGGCAGCAGTCTGCCCAGACCAGAACAGGGTAAGGGAGGGGCTCTCCAGGGAAGACCTCTTCACGGTTGTCCACGACCTATTCCTTACTGACACAGCAGACTATGCCGACTTAGTCCTCCCAGCCACTAGCTTCCTCGAGTCCTTTGACATCCACTTCACTTTCGGCGGGCTGTACGTGTCGGTTAACGAAAAGGCGATCGATCCTGTCGGGGAGTCGAAGTCGAATTATGAGCTCTTCAACGAGCTATCGGCTAGGATGGGCTACCCAGAGCTCTGCGAGAGCCAAGAGAGCCTCGCCCAGAAGCTGCTGGTGACCGGCACGGGGTACATGGAGGGGATCACTCTGGATGAGCTGAGGGACAAAGGCTTCGCCAGGCTCAGGACGCCGCATATCCCGCACGTCGCATTCTGGGATCTGAAGTTCATGACCCCGTCGGGAAAGATCGAGCTGTGCTCAAGCATGGCCCGAGCGCATGGTCTTGATGGGGTCCCAGGGTTCACCGAGATCAGAGGCGATTTTCCAATCAGGCTCCTGTCTCCTTTCCACAGGGACCTCTCCAAGTCCCAATACCACAACATACGGGCAATCTTCGGCGGGGATGCCCAGGCTATCGAGATCAGCCAAGAGGATGCTGCCCCCAGGGGGATCTCCGACGGCGATATTGTCAGGGTCTTCAACGATCGCGGCGACTGCATCATGAGGGCAAAGGTCTCGCCCAAGGTCAAGAATGGAGTGGCAGTGGCATATGGAATAGCTTGGCCCAAGCTACTCGAGGGGGGTAAGAACGTAAACTTCACGACCAGCAGCGAGACGTCAGACATCGGGGCGTGTTCGACCTTCCACACGAACTTCGTCGAGATAGAAAGAGTTTGAGCGCACGCTCCGCATTCGAAAGGTCCTCCATTGTGTTTATGTTGAGGAAGGTCCAAAAGGGAAGGTGCGCCTCCTCGACGTCGACGTAAACAGGATCCATCGCCGAAATGAGCTCCCTCATGCTGCTTAGCCTTGTGCCTTCAGGCAGCCTAGGTATCGAGTAGATTGCTGCCAGCGGCTCGACATGCCCGTTTCGCCACGCAGGCACAGCCGCCCCATGGTCCCCGATCTTAGAGAGCAACAGTTCTGGGAGGCTTGGGTCGAGGAATGGCATGTCGCACCCCATAAGGAAAACGAGGTCTCCTTTGATCTTCCTCAATGAGTCCGCAATCCGCCCCGGGAAGCCCCAGCCATCGCCGTCAAATATCACTCGGGGAGCGCTGCCGCCGCTGAGGACGGAAAGAGAGAATTGGCAAGGATCCCTCGCAAGCAGGTAAACCTCGCCACTGATGCCGGCGGCGTAGTCAAGGGCATAATCCAATAGCGTTGCATCCCCAAGGCGCACAAAGGGCTTCGGGGATCCGAGTCGGGTCGACAACCCGCCGGCGGCGATGGCTACGGAAAGCTTTCTCAAAACGGGAGTCCCACAGGCTTTATCTCTATGGGGAATTGCTCTTTCAGCGTGAAACGGTGGGTGGGGGGGATTGACTTCTCGTAATGCATGAAGCTTCCCTCCTTTCCCTCGAAGAGCCTCTTCACCTCCTCGACTGTCGTGCTCTTGGTCAGAGAGTCGACTCCCCCGTGGAGATCCGTGTAATCGTCATTGAGCCTCGGGCGCTCCGCCTCGACGATCTGGACTAACCTGCCCTTCCCGTTAAGGTGGGACTCGTCCCACTCTGTCTCGTCCACAAGCACCTTGAATGTTCCCGAGGCGTATGACTTCCTCCACATTATGCACTCGTAGGTCACCATCTCTGTGAAGACGTGCTCCCTGATCATAAAACCCCCTCTCGAATGATCGCAGAATAGGAATAAAAACCTGATCCAGCTTAGCTCTGCCCAACTGCCGCGATATATTGATATTTATGGGGGGAGTATCAGTCTGCGTGGCAGTGCAAGATGATTATCACCAAGAAGAAACCATTCGAGGCGATCATTGAGGGAATAGATCCCTACAAGAGCGTCTTCATTGTGGGGTGCGGTACGTGCTCCACGGTTTGCCAGACAGGAGGGGAGGCCCAGGTAAAGGATCTTGCCGAGAGGATGGGCGAGAGGTGCATAGGCTACGCTGTCGTAGAGAGCCCATGCGACATGAGAGTCCTGAGGAGGGACCTGGCGCCGAAGAGGGCTGAGGTCGACTCGGCGGAGGCCATAGTGACCCTCTGCTGCGGGGCAGGTGCGCAGTCGACGGCGGACCTCACCGGGAAGG
>CALGKV010000017.1 GCA_937930465.1 Methanosuratincolales archaeon
CTGCAACTTTTGCATACCAGGATTCCTTCATTTACCTCGTCTGATTCTTTGAAGGCCATGAGTTCGAGCGGGTAGTGCTTGCATATGGGGCAAGCAAGTATGTCCAAAAGCCTCCTCTTCATCTAGGGTCACTGAACAAACTGATCCGGCGATATTAATAATATTATCCTGATGAATCAAAACTCGTTTCCCAACTAGATCATCACTTATTTCCGACCCTTGCTGCTGTTAAAAGCGCTTTTTTTATATCTTCCTTCTCCAATTTCAGATTGATAAAATTGAATGGGAATCCGCCTGAGTTGCTGGATCATGGAAAAAGGCTGGAGCTGATAGTGAACTCAGTAAACGCCATACTTATGGAAATTGACACAAGTGCAAGAGTAACTTGGATAAACAGGTTTGGGCTTGAGTTCTTCGGGTACGCCGAAGAGGAGATCCTTGGCAAGAGCATCTACGAGACAATCGTTCCGTTGAAAGAATCCACCGGTCGGGATCTTTCCGGGCTTTTCCGTGAGGTTATCGAGAACGGGGGAGCTATTGTCCCAAAAATCAACGAGAATGTTAAAAAGGATGGCAGCAGGGTTTGGGTCTACTGGTCGAACAAGGTTATCCGGGACAAGGAAGGCAGGCCTGTGGCAGTCATTTCTTCCGGAATAGACATAACTGACAAGGTGAATCTAAGAAGACAGCTAGATTACGAATACCGAAGAAACAAGTCGCTGGTTAAGATCCTGGGGCTTCTTATAGACTCAAATTCCACAGTGGAAATGCTTGCCGATGCTGTCCTTCAAGAAGCTAAGGACCTGACTAGAAGCCGATACGGTGTTGTCGCAACATTGGACGAGGAATCCGGGCTTTTGTTGCCTCACACACTGAAGCGAGTTGTTGGATGCAATGCTAATAATTATGGCATTGGGCTATTCCCTGATGATAGGGGCAATTATCCGACGCTTCTAGGGCACGCAATAAACACGAAGAGGTCATTCTTTACGAACTCACCAAAAGATCACTTGTCGTACAAAGGGCCTCCTCAGGGGCATATCGAAATTGAACGTTTCATGGCAATCCCGGTTTTTTCAGACCAAAAAAGGAGTCATGTATCCGGTCTAATAGCATTGATAAACTCAGAAAGGGATTACAACGAACATGACATAGAGAATGTTGAAGCTTTGGCGCTTTACCTTGGGCTCGCGCTCAGTAGAAAATCAATGGAACAAAAACTGATCGAAAGCGAGAAGTTCTACAAAGACCTCTTCGAAAACAATCCTATTCCGATGATTCAATCGGACAGGAAAGGGATCATCACAAAAGTGAACAAAAGTTTCGAAGCAATGTTTGAATATTCCAAAGGCGAAGCCGAAGGGAAGCTTCCATGGAGAGCTCTCGTCCATCCTGAGGACCTCCCTAGACTTGAGGCTTTCTGGTCAATGCGAATCTCAGGCGGACCCGCTCCCAAACATTACGAAACAAAAGGGGTTACTAAGAGTGGAAAGATTTTGGAGGTCTTTGTAAATGTCTTCCAAAGAAGCGATTATTTCACAGTTACAATTATGGACCTGACTGAGATCAGGTCTCTCTTAAGAGAGCTAGGGAAGAAAAACGAGGAACTAAGGGAATATGCAGAAAATCTCGAAAGGATGGTTTATGAAAAGACGATGGAGTCTTTAGAGAATTCTAGGCTTGCTACGATAGGAGAGGTCGCAATGATGGTCGGTCACGACCTCAGGAACCCTCTCCAGGCAATTCTGAACTCCGTTTTCTTGATGGAATCATTATTGAACGAGCTTTCCCCTGATAAGAGATCCGATTTCTCGAATTTGGTAGAAACTTTGCGCCGGAACATCTCATACATGAACAAGATAGTCTCAGACCTTCAGGACTTTAGCCGCTCCTTCAGGGTGGAAAAGTCGCTAGTTAAACTGAGCGAGCCAGTAAAGCTTGCATTAAAAGACTTGGCTGTGCCAGACAATGTTTCTATTGAGATTGATGCGCTTGAGGATGCGATACTAACGGATCCCCAGCTGGTTTCGAGGGCTCTCAAGAACCTGATCATAAACAGTATACAGGCGATGCCATCCGGCGGAAAGGTTTTGATAAGGGCAGCAGTCGTTTCGGCTGAGCAATCAGAATCGGATTGCCAATGCGCCCCGGTATCGCCATGGCAGAAGAGTCTCGAAAGTCGGAGCCCCCCGAGCGAAGCCGTGCATGAAAGGGTAGTGTCTGTGTATTCGGTTTCGGATCAAGGTGGTTGGATACCAAAGGAAATCCTGGACAACCTCTTCAAACCATTCAAGACTACAAAGGCTAAAGGCACGGGTCTCGGTCTTACAATTGTGAAGCGGATTGTCGACTCGCTTGGAGGGACGATCTCAGTCGAATCGGAATTGGGCAGGGGGACAACCTTCACGCTTAGGATCCCTTCAGAAAAACCTAAGACTTCGCCGCACTAAAAAGAAAGGCTTTTCCATACAAATTCAGCACTGCTGACCCCCTTAATTGTTGGCATAGTTCATTGTCTTTGAAACGAGGCAATGTATTTCACCTCAAACCGCCTTCGTAAAGTAAGAGATGCGCCACATCGAATGGTTTTCTGTAATACTGCGCAAAGAGAAAGGAGATTAAAATCGCGACATGAAATCAACGCTATGCAACTGCGCCTTTTAGACCATGCTCTTATTTTGCCTAAGCTTGACATTTTTGTTGGCGCTTGTATGGTCATTCAACTTCATATTGAAGCCATGTTATTTGGCGTTGATCGGTCGCCGAGATCTGCAGCACAGAGCTTCGGACGGCGATGGCAATCGCCTTCTGATATTGGTGTTATATATTTTCGATCTCTGACAATTTGCCAAGGTGTAAAAAATGGCAAGGAAAATGGGAATTAGCCGAAAAGGTTTGACTGGTATTGAGACCGCAATCATAGTCATAGCCTTCGTCATTGCAGCCTCGGTCTTTGCTTTCGCGGTCCTGAACATGGGTCTTCTGACTACTGCAAAGGCGCAGGACGCAATCGTTTCGGGGGTGGGTCAGGCCCAGTCCTCTCTGAAGATAACGACCGTCTATGCCTATTCCGATGCTGAGGGCTCCGATGCAAAGTGCAAAGGGGTGGCGATCCTTGTGCAGCCCTCGGGCACAGCAAGTGTCGACTTCACCGCCTCTAAGATAGCGATATCATACAAGAACGCAAAGGTGGCTTACCCTGATGTATATGAGGCAACGGACGCTTCATCTGTCTTCATTGGAAAATCGGTTTTCATGAACTCCAGCGGATCCTATAAGGGCGATCTGACGAACCTCCTTAGCGCATTGGAGAGCAGCAAAACCTGCGTAGTGGTAGAGATCCAGGGAGACGGCGATATGCTACTCGAGCAGGGAGAGGTCTTTGCGATTTACATCCACCTCTCACACATATCAACCAATGCAGAACTTGGCGTCTACGACCACTTCACTACAGAGATCATTCCTGGCCAGGGCTCAAAGCTAACCTTCACTGGCAATATGCCTGCGAGCATACTCAAAGTTATGATGCTTACAGGCTCCTGATATCTCAGGTCAAGCCAAATTAATCTTCCCCCTTTTTTTATTCAAGCTAATTACTATCTGCCAACACAAAGTCCTTGGCTAGGCTCTACCCGAGACCATATCCACAGCGTTTGCTGGTCGCCTAAGGCGATTCCTTTTAAAGAGATCCTTGGGCTTATGGATTCTCGATCAGCAGAAATGGCATCTTCCCGGGAGGCATTTGCTTGTCGCTGCTTAAGGAAGAGGGCGAGGACATAGGGATGAAAGTGATCCAGCTTGAGGAGAAGACCAACAAGCTGGAGGGGGCAGTCGCGGAAATCTCAAAGGAAACCCGTGCTGTCTTAAACGATGTCAGGGTGGTGCTGACTGAGCTTGAGAACCCGATGAACTACCTAAAGGGGCTCGGCATAGACGAGGTCATGCTCACCATGGCCGAGAACATTACCGAGAACAAGCTCAAGGAGTTCATGGAGAAGCGACTAGAGTCCCTAGTCCGAACCGTCGTAGAGGGCAAGCTAAAAGAGACGGTTAACAACCTGATAGCCGAGTTCATGGAGAAAGAGGCGGGATCCATAATTGAGGGGAAAGTTAGGGAGATGAAAGAGAAGGGTGTCCTCAAGGTCCCAATAGATGTAGAGGAGCTCAGGAAGGCACTGGACAGCAAGCTGCACGAAGCCTTAGATTCCGGCGCACTCGACAGTATTGTGGACAGGGTTAAGGAGGAGCTGTCGGAGTCGATAAAAGGTGAGCTTGGGTCGAAGCTAGCAAAGGACAGGCAGACTATAGATTCGCTCAAAACCTTGCTCAAGCAGGAAATTTTGGCAGATCTCTCCGACCAGCAAAGGATTGTGAAGCAGGATGCACCAGAAAGCGCGCCTCCCGTGGCAGCAAGCGGCTCTCAGCCGTCCCAGCAGAAGGAAGCGCATAAGCGCAATGTGTCGGTAGTAGGCACCACTGCCTGCGCTACCGCTCTAGTCAGGATCTTCGGGAGGAGGGGTGCGGAACGGGTGGTAGATGACAACTACAGGCTAGGCAGGATAAACGAAGACGTGAGATCCTCTCTCATGAGGGCCATAAGCATAATATGCGCAGGCGAGCCGGTCGATGTACCGTACGATAGAGATTGCACCGTCGAGGATCACCTCCTAGTGGCTTACATGTTCGAGAGATTAGGGAACGGCGGCAGCGACTTGGACTTCATGGTTCTTACAAACCTGCTGGGGAGCTATGCGCCTGCAA
>CALGKV010000018.1 GCA_937930465.1 Methanosuratincolales archaeon
GCAAGGGGATTCCAATCAGGCGTGCAATGGCCTCGACCACCGGCAAGTTCAATTCGTGGGGATTTGGGGCTGGGAAGCCATGGGTGTTGAATAGCAGGTAGTCTACGGGGATTCCATTCTGCCTCGCCTTCATAACCGCGAATACCGAGTCCTTTCCACCGGAGAAGAAAGCCAATCCGCGCAATCCCAATCACCTCTCGCACGTATTGCTCAAGGCGCAAAAGCCGCAGCAGCGGCAGGCAATGCGGTTGGCTTTTAGTGGAGAACCACAGCAGGCGCAGGAAGGCTCACCCGGCAATGCCCTAGGGACCTTCCCGAAGACCTCCTTGAATACCTTGTAGAAATATGCCTGCTCTCTGCTCCAGAAGCGGACCCCGTCGCACAAGGCCTCTTCCACTATTTCGCCCAGTTCCTCGCCAAGGGCTTCGTTAAGCGCCTTTGAAATCATCACACTGCCGCTCCCGAGCTCGATGGGTTCCTTCTCCCTTTGTGCTATCTCGGGATAGCCAAGATCCTCGAGCATCGACCTCAGGATCCACTTGCCCAGCACCTTGGTTGACTTGTGGACCCTCCACCCGTGTGGTAGCCTTCGGGCGAGCCCAACGACTTCGGTATCGAGGTATGGCTGGGCGACCGAGACCCCAAATGTCTTCCCTAGCTGAGTCGCGGAGAATGACCATTTTCCTGTAAGCGAATCGATGTAGCGATCCAGCTCGGCCTCCCCCATCTTCACCATGAAGTCATACCCCGCGAAAAGCTCATCACCCCCATCACCTGTCATCGCGCACGAGATGCCTTCCTCATTGCAAGCCATGATCGCCATATAGATTGTGATGTCGTTCCTGATCTCCACGTGGTCGAACGTGCCAAGCGACTTGACGATGTCCCTTGCAGCCATGGCAGCCTCCTCAATGCCATACTCAATCACAACATGCCTTATCCCCAGCCGCTCCGCTACCATCTTGGAATAGAACCTGTCGCGGGCATCAGAGACTTCAAAACATGCGGTGACGCCCAGGTCCAGCATTCCTCTCGGGGCGAGTGCCGCAAGCAGGCTGCTGTCTATTCCGCCCGAGAGGATCACTCCATCTGGCTTGGCTTTCAGAATCGCCCCTTTCAGGAGCTGTGCTAGCCTCTCCTTCGGGCTCAAACCAGGCAAGATGCCTCCCCCTTAGGTATTCGCCTAGACCTCGGCACAATCACAGGGTAGTCTATCTCCTCGTCCCACTTCACCACAGCATCGACCCCATATACGCTCCGCAGGAGCTCCGATGTGACCACTTCCTTCGGCTTACCTGCAGCAACTACTTTCCCATGGCTTAGCACAACCACATTTTCGCAGTACTTTGACGCAAGGTCTATCTCGTGGAGAGTCAGCAGGACGGTCTTGCCCATGTCAGCCAACTCCCTTAGCACCGTCATTACCTCGAGCTTGTGCTTCATGTCCAAGTAGGCAACTGGCTCGTCCAGCAATATTATGCCGGTCCTCTGGGCTAGCGATTTTGCTATTAGCACTTTCCTCTGCTCGCCGCTGCTCAGGGTGTCAAAATCCCTCTCGTATAGATCCATGGCGTTCAGGATGCGAAGCGCAGAGCGGGCGATCTCCAGCTCCCTATCCCCCTCCCACCATACGCCCTTTGCCTGGTTCCTGCAGCCCATCAGGACTATCTCGTACGACTTCATGCTGAATCCGCTTGGCCACTGCGGGAGCATAGCGCTGACAATCCTGGAGTACTCGCTATTGCTATATTCCCTGGCAGGTCTCCCGCAGACTATTATCGCACCGCTTGCCGGATAAATGGACCTGGAGATGCACCTCAGGAGGGTGGTCTTCCCAGATCCGTTAGGACCAATGATGGCAAGCATGTCCCCGCCCCCCACGCTTATCTCGACATTGTCCAATATCCTGGAGGACCCAAGTTCCACCTTAATGCCATCAACAACCAAACTACATGCCAAAGCTCTTACCCTTCTTTATAAGCAGGTAAACGAAGAACGGGACGCCTATCATTGAAGTGACGCTCCCGACAGGCATCTCTGCTATTGGGTTGAGAGGATTCCTCACAATGTCGTCCGCAATCACTATAAGAAGGGATCCGGTGAATCCCGCCAGCGGCAACACAAACCTGTTATCCGACCCTATGACCAGCCTCACCATGTGGGGCGCAACCAGGCCTATGAAGCCGATTATCCCGCAGAACGACACGCAGACGGAGACGGCCAAGCTAGCCGACAAGAGCAGCAAGAGCCAAAGCCGCTTGGAGTCGATCCCAAGCTGAGCGGCATGCTCTTCACCGAGGAGCAATATGTTCAGATCCCTTGCCTTGTAGAGCACAAAGAGGAGGGCGGGCAAGGACACTGCAAGAGCGACTTGGAAGTCGCCCCATGTAGACGTCGAGAATGACCCGAAGAGCCAGTAGAGTATGCCGTGCGCCTTCTCGGAGGAAATCGCCAGAACCACCATCAATATCGCGCTAGCAAAAGTGCCCACTGCGATGCCTGCAAGGATGAAACCCATCGATCCGGCCCCAGCCTTTTTGGAAAGGAATATGGACAGCATAAGCATTGAAACGCCTCCGACAAATGCCATGGCAGGCACAGCATAGTATGGAAAGATGGGGGCGACGAATGCTATCGCAGCCCCCAAAGCGGCACCCGATGACATCCCGGTTATGTAAGGGTCTGCCAGCGGGTTCCTCGTCAGCGTCTGTATGACCCCTCCTGAAATGCCCAAGACCAAGCCCGTGAGCGATGCAAACAGGACGCGGGGTATCCTGTAGCCCAATACGATGCTGCTGGCAACTGGGTCTCTGCCGGGGTTGATTATAGACTCGATAACGCCAGATGGCGATAGCTGATACGACCCAATCATTATTGATGCCATGAATGCGGCCACAAAAAAAATGGAAAGGCTGGCGATGTACAGAGCGAGCCTCAGCCGCTTGTTCTTACCACGCCGATTCAAACGAGCTATCTCCCCAAGTAAGTGGTGTAGTTCCCGGCAAGCACATTCGGAAGCTGAACATTGAAGGCGCCTGGGTGCAGCATGTATCCCAAGATGTAAACGCCGTCGACAAGCCTTGGACCTGCCCTCTCCAGCGCATTCGACGCATCCTCAGTGAGTATGTACATCCTGTTGTTCCTGACGGCGTCTATGTTCTCGAATCCAGGCAATGACCTGAAGTACGCAAACATCTGTTCAGGATCCTTTGACAAGGACATGGAGCTCAGTATCAAAACGCTCGGGTTTGCAGCGATCACCTGCTCAGGGTTAACGACGACCCAACCGGTCCTGTTCCCCACTATATTTTCCCCTCCGGCTATCGAGATCAGCTCGCTCAAGTACGTGCCGTTTCCGGTGCTGTACATTGGATCATGCCAAACAAGGAAGAGGACCTTCGTAGGGCTGGATGAGGAAACTTTGCTAGAGACATTCTGGATGGCAGCGTTGAGCTTTTCGACTACCCGAACGCCTTCGCTCAGCTTGTACGTGATCTTGGCTAAAAGCTGGAAGTTGCTCTTAACGTTCTCGACGCTCTTCGCTTCCAGCGCGACAACAGTCAGGCCAAGGCCTTCTAGTGCAGGGATGAATTTGCTTTGGAGGCTTGCGTCTATCACGACAAGGTCTGGCTTCTGGGCAGCAACCTTCTCAGGGTCAAGCGTGGTCACCCCTCCGACAATGGCTATCTTCCCCTGCTCTTTCAGCTGGAGGAACTCTTTCGGGTAGTTGGAATAGGAATCTGCACCGACGACCCTGCTTGAGAGGCCCAACGCAAAGAGGGTCTCTGTGATCGATGGAGATCCAGAAACTATCCTTGCAGGCTCGGATTTTATGGTGACAACCCTCCCTAGGGCGTCCTCAATCACGAGCGGATAGTATGAGGCCCTCACCACATTGAGCTCGTTCTGCAGCGAGCTCATCTCTACCTTGAGGCTGTTCAATGTAGAGTTCATTTCCTGCAGCTGGGATCCCATTGATGAAATCACGCCATTGTTTGAGAAAGCGTAGTAAACACTGACCAGGCTCACTATTATGGCAATAGCAGCAACCGCGCTTACAGTTTTTATCTCTTGCACCCCCGTTCTTGCTTAAGGATGGATTATCCAACCATAAATATAAAAAGTTGTTGCTCTTTATAAAGATCGTATGCGTTTCCTGCTCATAATTGCGGATGGGATGGCAGACCTGCCCATCGAGAAGCTAGGCGGCAAGACGCCGCTCCAGGCGGCAGATGCTGAGAACCTTAATTTGATCGCAGCAGCAGGGTCTTCGGGGATGATGCTTCCGCCTGTGCCCGGAGTTGCCCCCGGGAGCGATGTCGCCCACCTGAATTTCCTCGGGTACGACCCTTTCAAGGACTACACGGGCAGGGGTCCGCTTGAGGCAGCCGGGGCAGGGATCGACATGGCGGCGGGAGGCGCCTTCTTCAGGTGCAACCTGTGCGAGTTGGACTCCGACGGCACTATCATCAATGAGAAGGCTGCGCTCTCCCCCAAGAGCTGGGCCGAAATCGAGTCTCGGCTGAACAGGAGGCTGAAGGAAGAGTTTCGGTGCTACGAAGTCTTCTTCAGGCACACGCATTCCTACAGGGGGGTACTGGTCGCCCGAGGTTGCGGCATCTCCCATGAGGCTGCATTCGCCCAGCCAAAGCGCCTTGGGAGGGTCCCTAAAGTGTGCACCCCTTCAAACTCAAACGGAGGCGCGGATCCGAGACTTGAGCGGGAAAGAACCGCCATGATACTGAACCGATTCAGGGA
>CALGKV010000019.1 GCA_937930465.1 Methanosuratincolales archaeon
CACGATTTCCGCCTTGGGGGGCTTCCGCGAAGTCGGTAGGCAGGCAATCTTCGTCCAGACCCTTGAGAGCAGGATCCTCATAGACTGCGGCGTGAGGCCAGGCGCACAGTCCGCATTCGACGAGTTCCCGCGCCTCGATTTTGGGGACTTTAGGGTTGAGGACCTTGATGCTGTGGTTGTGACCCATGCCCACCTTGACCACTGCGCACTGGTGCCGCTCCTATTCAAGTACGGCTATGCCGGTCCTGTCTACTGCACCAAACCGACAAGAAGCCTGATGACGCTCCTGCAGCTCGACTATCTTGATGTCGCTGTCAAAGAGGGGCGCCCCGTCCCCTATGGGCTGAAGGACGTAAAGAAGGAGCTATTCCACACCATATCCCTAGATTACGGCGAGGTGACCGACATCGCCCCTGACGTGCGTTTGACGCTTCACAATGCGGGGCACATACTGGGGTCTGCAATGGTCCACCTGCACATAGGGGAGGGGCTGCACAACATAGTCTACACCGGGGACTTCAAGTATGCAAAGACAAGGCTCCTCGAGCAGGCGACTTGCCAGTTCCCGAGGGCAGAGACGCTGATAATGGAGAGTACCTACGGCGCCCCCAATGACGTCGTGCCATCCAGGGAAGATACTGAGCGGCAGTTCCTCGAAATAGTGAAGCACACTATAAGCAATGGTGGGAAGGTGCTGATACCGATACTCGCAGTCGGTAGGGCGCAGGAGATTATGCTGGTCCTGGACGAGGCTCTGAAGGCGGGCTTCATACCTCAGGTCCCAATCTACATCGAGGGGATGCTTCAAGAGGTCACAGCAATACACACTGCTTACCCGGAGGAGCTTGCAAGGGATCTTAAGAACAAGATCTTCCACAAGGGGGAGAACCCGTTCCTGTCGGAGCACTTCATCAGCGTTGATGACAGGAGCGCAAGACCAGACATAGCAGAGGGAAAACCATCGATTATTATGGCGACCTCAGGCATGCTCACGGGGGGACCCGCTCTCGAGTACTTCAAGCTTCTGGCGCCAGACCCAAAGAATACAATGATGTTCGTTAACTACCAGATAGAGGGGACTCTCGGGAGGTCTGTCCTGCGCGGGCTACGCGAGATACCGCTGAGCGACCCCTCCGGTAAGATAGAGGTCGTACAGGTCAAGATGGGCGTAGAGTCCGTTGACGGATTCTCAGGTCACAGCGACCGGAAGCAGCTGCTCAGGTTCGTCAGCAACCTTTCCCCTCGGCCCAAGCAGGTATTCATGGTTCACGGCGAGGAGAGCAAATGCCTTAGCATGGCAGACGCTGTCAGGCGTTTCTTCAAGGTAGACGCAACCGCCCCCAGCATAGGAGACAGGATGAGAGTTAAATAGAGGGGTGCGCCAGTCCACTCGCCTGGCGAATGCCCGAACCAATCATATCCTGAGCATGTTCTTCCAGATCTCGTCCCCGACGTGGTGGACATTCCTAACTGCCTTTCCCCTCTCCCTGTTCAAGATCTTCTCCCTCTCCATGGCGAGCACCCCCACAGCCAAGATCTTGTTATGCCTCTCGTCTGAAACTGCTACAATGTCGCCTGGTTTAACCCCCTCGGGCACTGATCTTATGCCGGGCGCCATGACGTCAGCACCGTTGCAAATATGCGGTACAGCACCCATGTCGACGACGATCCTCGGTATACCTGAGAGCACCTCCTCAGTTGCCGTGAGGGCAGGCATCAGCTTCCCCTCCAGCTCGATTAGCACCGGCTTCTTTTCCTGTAGGTAGACTCTCTCGCCGCTGTTCAGCTCGACCACCTCGAGGGGCTTCTTCCTGTCGATCATCTCAGCCAGCTTGGGGGAAATGCTGCTGGTCCTCTCGAGGATCTCCTTCATCTCCTTTGTGCTTACTGGGTGACGCTTCTTTACCAGCAAAATCCCATTCTCCGATAAACTTAAATAACGTTTTCAATACACTCCCAGAATGCTAATTAACCTTTACGGCTGGAATCCATTATGAGTGAAATTGGCGCAACAGAAATGCTGAGCGAGTCTCTCGGTTCCTTTGTCCTGGTAAAGCTCAAGGGAGGCAGGGAAGTCCGGGGCTTGATGAGGAGCTTTGACCAACACCTGAACTTAGTCCTTGAGAATGCCGAGGAGCTCTTCCCCGACAAAGAGCCGAAGAAGCTCGGTGCGATCATAGTTAGGGGCGACAATGTGGTTATCGTTTCGCCCTCCCCGAGGTGAGTCGAATGAAGGGCACGACCTCATTCGGTAGGAGAAACAGGGGCAAAACCCACGTTTCATGCAGGCGCTGCGGCAGGCACTCCTTCAATGTAAGGGACAAGTTCTGCTCAGCCTGTGGATTCGGCAAGACTCCAAAGATGAGAAATTAGTCTAGACTCAGTACTAGCAATAACAAAGGCAGATCTTGTACTGCAGTCTTGCCTCTCGTATAGGCATCTTTTTATTTTGATCCTTGTCTCAATGCAAAACTAATCTGGGCCGACACGCTTCCGAAAGAAATCGGAATTCAGCACATAGCGCTAAAGATATCTGCAAGCTCCGAGAGTTCAGTTCCTGAGGTGGAATTATGGCTGAAATGCCAAAAGAAGAGAAGCTCCCTACCAACGAGATGATCAAAGTCATAGAGTACATTACAATATCCAAGACCGACAGCTGGTGGACTGCAGTCGTCCTTGCAGGCGAAGGGAACAGAAAGCACGTGATGCTTTACATGTGGAACAAAAAGGGCGACCGGTGGTCTAGGAGGCAGAAGTTCACGATAGGCAGGAAAAGCGACTGGCCAAAATACCGGGAAGCGATCGAGAAGCTCATCGAGAAAGCGGACTAACCGCCAATAACCTTTTTTAACCCCCTCATATTGTCTAATGCACTGTGGGCCGGTAGCTCAGCCTGGAAGAGCGCCCGCTTGGCAATGCGGGATCGCGAGCCCTTCCGCACCAAAGTGCGGGAGGCCACGGGTTCAAATCCCGTCCGGTCCACCAATCAAGCAAACATTCTCTTATTCTAAAATCGTCTTTACTACCTGCAGGGCACCCTTCTTGATGTCAAACGCAACCCCATTATTCAACCCGTTCCAAAATGTCAACTATTCAGACAAAAATCCCCCTTATATCAAAAATAATCACAAAATAAGACAAAATTTTTTTTAAGCTAAAAAGGAAAAAAATGTTGGCATGTGCGCACCCACACCTTATGGAGACCAATCAAAAGCACTTGATTTGTTTTCATTGGTGGCATCAATCACTGAAAAAATTCACTTAGCTGATAGTTTTGGAGGCATCTGCCTTCAAATTAGCGAAGAATTCTCGAAAATAGGAGACTTATTTGCAATAACCTACTTCAAATCCTCGCAGGCTCTTAGCCTCCTAACAAAATCCCGGAACCTTATTCTCGATTCTGTCGAATTTTCGCATGAAGTTCCGCTCCATACAATAGGCAGTACGATATCCAAAACCATTTTTGATGGAGAAACCCAGGTGATTTCTTTGCTTGTAGCACTCAAAGAACTTAAATGCTCCATTAGCTCAGTTTTAGGACAAACACTTGGAATTGAAGGTTACGACGCGATAATTGCGCCGTTGAAAGATGGCTCCGAAATCATAGGCGCGTTAATAGTGGGGGGAAATGGACTCGCTAATTGGGCAAGGGTTCCCGTAGAGCAGATTTCGAGAATAGCCTCGATGCGCCTGGAGCTCTTGAGTAACCTTCCCGGCGAGGTCCGAAAAGAATCGGTAGATCAAAGGGCGCTGTTCTTAAGGAGGCTTATGGAAACTGTCCCGAGTGCGGTCTTCTACAAAAACAAAGATATGCGTTTTGAGGACTGCAACAGCGAATTCCAAGCCGTAGTGGGTCTTCCGAGAGAAGCCATAATCGGCAAGACGGTGGAGGAGGTCCTCCCAGATAATGCCTTTTTCATAAGAAGAAAGGATGAGGAGCTATTCTCGAATGGCGGCATCCAGAGCTACACGCTAAAGATAAAGGGTGGCAATGAATCGAAGACCTTCCTAGTTCGGAAATCGGCAGTCCTTGATCCTGAACGCCAACTGCTTGGAGTTCTGGGAGTTATGACCGATATCTCTGAACTAATTAAGACCGAGCGCTTCATGAGCGCGGTATTAGACTCGATCCCTGACCCTGTTTTCGTTTTAGACAAGGAAAGGCGCGTCATTGCATGGAACAGAGCAATCGAAGATTTGACTGGCTTACCGAAGGATTCGATCATCGGAAAAGGGAGATACGAATATGCGATACCTTTCTATGGAGAACGCCGCCCTCTCCTTCTGGATCTACTTTTCGAGAGTGATGATAGACACGAAAAGTCGTATGCGCATTTCGAGAGGGCAAAGCAGAGTGCTGTTGCTGAGGGCTATGTCAACTCCAAACACGGCAGGATATATGTTATAGGCCACGCCAGCCTGATCTACGATTCCGATGGCCACCTTCTAGGCGGGATTGAGACATTCAAAGATATCACGAAACACAAGGAAACCGAAGAGGCGCTGAAACAGAGCGAGGAGAGATACAGGATGATAATGGATGACCTCGCCGAGGCAGTGGTCAGGTTCAAACCGGACGGGCAGATCACATTCGTAAACAAGACCTTTGAACAAATGACAGGGGCCGCAAAGGATTCCCTTTTAGGAAAGAACGTCTTTGACCTGATGTCTGAAGTGGATCGCAGAGAAGCTGCTACTTTGATGCATAAATTAAGCGAAAATCCGATTGCCGCCTTCACGACTAGGGAAGTAAAAACCGGCGGCAGAGTGTCGTGGATTATGTGGGTTGGGAGGGCGATACGTGATTCAGGCGGTCGGATAGTCGAGTTCCAAGCAGCAGGGAGGGACATAACTGAGATGAAGCGCGTCGAGGAGGGGTTGCAGCATTTAGTCGAGGAGAAGAGTAAAGCCCTCCAGGAAGCAGAGAGGTTGGCTACTATAGGCCAGATAGCGGCTTCTGTGGGGCATGACTTGAGGGCTCCATTGCAGTCAATAATCAACAACACTTACCTGCTGGGAATGGCTGCCTCTGACCAGAGGATCCCAGTTGAATGCTCTTCCGAGATCCGTGACCTGCTGAAAAAGATAGCGCGCCAGGTAGCCTACATGAAAGGCATAATCAGCGATATCAGGGACTTTTCGAGGAATCTGATCCTAGAAACTCAGCCCGTTCAAATCTCAAGTTTAGTTAACGAGGCTATGTCACTGGTCGCTCTTCCTGACAACATCCGTCTTTCACTAAATTTAGACGCTCGCGATCCCGTGACAGTCGACAAAAACATGTTCACAAGGGTGCTTGTGAACCTCATCACAAACGCGATCCAGGCGATGCCAGAAGGGGGGGGGGAAATCCAGATCAATGCCCTTGATTGTGGCGGATGGGTTTCGCTCGAGGTGAAGGACGCTGGCATCGGCATTCCGGAGGAAAATCTGCAAAGGCTCTTCACCCCGCTCTTCACCACTAACTCAAAGGGCTCTGGGCTTGGCTTGGCTATATGCAAACGAATCGTTGAGGCACATGGCGGAAAGATCAAGGTCGAGAGCGAAGTCGGGAAGGGGACCTCATTCATCATTGAAATGCCTAAATGTGACCAAAATCGGAAATCAGTGCTTTAGGTGGGCAAGCAATAAACGTACTGCAAGTCAGGGATCAAAACGATAGAAATTTTGCTGTGACCTTTGAAGATCATGCTTGAGTCATTCTGCATAATTTCCAGCCGAACCATTCCACTCAAATGCAAACCTCCATAGCACGCCAGAGTGCCTAGCCTTCACATAAGCAATATGATTATTCCGACAGCAAACATAATTGCGGCAGAAACTATCCTTATGTACTTCTTTGGTACCCTTGGCGCTATCCCCATGCCCCATAGTAGAAGTACTGCTACCAGGGGGAGCACGAATATGAGGTTGTAAAAGAGCAAGTATGCGAGCGCTTCTTCATTCCCAACTCTGTACTGCGTCATCAAGGCAAGCGCTAAGAAATATGGTCCTCCTGTGCAAGGGAGCTCGATCGCGGAGATGGCAGATCCAGCAATGAACGCCAATGGTACTGTTGTGGATTTGTTGATCAGCTTTTTTATGACAGGTCTGCTTTGGGCTGGTATCTTTGAGAAGAGTGTGTAAAAGGCGAGAAGGATTGCTGCCCCGCCTATTATCTTGTTTAAATATGTCGGCATCTCAAACTGCTGGAAAACAGTGAAGATCCCAAGCCCAATAACCAAGTAGACTGTGAAGTTGCCCGCTATGTACGCCCCGCCTATCCTCCAAATTCCTGCCGTGGAGGCCCCGATCGCTGCAGCAAGGAGGAGCATCACTGCGATAGCGCATGGGTTCATCGAGTCGGCTAAGGCCATCCCTGCTATTATTGCAATTGGCGGTTTTTCAGGCTGCTGCTCGTCTTCGGGATAGGGCGGAACTGTGGAGTTCGGAGAGGGGCAAATCCATCCAGTCTTGTTCTCCAGCAGGGGCTCCAGCATAGATGGGATGTCCGTGCCGCCGAGAACATCATTCCCGATGAACACAACAGGCCATCTATAGGTGCCTATGTTGTGGGATTTGTAGAACTCGATTAGAAGATTGTAGTTAGTCTTGTTCCCTATCTCAAATCGGACGACCTCGAGCAGCGGGTATTGCGCCTCTATGCTCTTTATGTAATCGTTAGCCACCATGCAGCTGTGGCAGTTTTTCGTGTAGAAGAAATAGATGCACTGATTGACGTCTTTCGCGTCTACCGAAGAATTCACACTCCCGACGGATGATGCCCCCAGGATGAATACTGCTGCGGCAAGAATCAATGCCAAGGCTTTTTTAGTGCCACACATCTCCGGTCATTCCATTTTTTTCTTGATGCATATGGTGGATATATGTGCTCCCACCCATCGCCTCAATGAAACATGGTAAGTCTGGTCTGGCTCTCTGGGGCCTTATGTGGGAGCTCCGACTCGCTGACGCGCTGGGTGAACCCGTAGGTCTTCTCTACCTTCCTCATCACCCCGACCAGTTTATTCCTTTCATGCGTCCCAGGAGTCACGAGTGCAAAGATCTTCGCGACACTTTTACCATCCGCCCTTCTGAGAACCCTTCCAAATCTCTGTATCCACTTCTTCGGATTACTGGGCGGATCGACCCAGATCTCTATGTCGGCGCTTGGGATGTCGAGCCCCTCTTCCCCTATGCTGGTGCAGACAAGGATGCTCGCCCGCTCCCTGAATTGCATGAGCGCAGAAGCCTGCTCCTCCATCTTCATGTATCCCTTCCCTACTAGCACAGCAACGTCCTCGATCCCTCTCTCCCTCTGCAGAATCCCGCCAAGCTCTTTGGCACCCTCGACCGACTCCATGAACACTATGGCCTTTTTGAACTGCTCAGAATCCAGCAGCTGGAGGGCAGCCGATATTTTATGGTTTGGATGCAGTGCCAAGAGCTCACTATAAGCCTCAAGGACGCTCTTGAATCCGAGATCGCGTATGGGTCTTCGGAGCTCTCTCATCTTCCAGATCCCATATCCAGATACGCTGCTAGCCCCGTCCTCGACCACCCTGACCCTCATTATTTTCAGCGCAATCAGGCAGACGCAGAGCCCGTGAGCCTTGCAGTATCCCCTTGCATGCTGAGTGCCGTAAATGTTTGCTATCCTGTTTTGCAGCTCCTTGGAAATGTTGTATAGCTCCCTGTAAATTGCAATAAGCCTCGGATTCGCTGGAGTTCGCAATATCGAGATTTCCCTGCTAGGCATCTGCTGCTTTACCTCAGGATCCTCGATCGAGACCGACTCGATCGTTTCAAACACCTTCCTCAATTCCCTGAGCCTCTTCGGGGAGTGAAGCTGGGGGGTCGCGCTCAAAGCTAGTATCTTCACCCCTGATGCCTTAGCTGAGACCAGAATTGCATAGCCGTCGGTATCACCTATGTAACCGTGGCACTCATCCGCTATCATTAGGTCGTAGGGGAAGCGGAAACCATCCGCCTCAAACACATCCCGGAGGTGTCCGACGGGATCATCCTCTTCTTTTGCCCTCCTTATTTCATTCTCGTATCTAGAGAGGAAGTCATTGTAGAGTGTTTGTGGTGTTGTCACGACATAACCTGCGTTCCAGACCATCAACTCCTTGCGTCTCTCAGGGGGCACGCTCCCTGAAATGAAATAGGCATTCTCCAAGTTTAGCTGCTTTCTGGCGAAGATCGTCTGCTGTATCCCTAATGGGACCGAAGGGGTAATAAAAGCCACCCTCGAGGGGCTTCTTGAGGTCATGCGGTGTATGTATGCGCCTGCCAAGTACGTCTTGCCTAAGCCGGTAGGGAGGCCGACGATGAGCGTCCCGCTGTTAATCTTTTCCAGAATTTTCTGCTGGAACGGATAGAGCTGATAATTCAAGGTCTGTACTGATATGCTCTCCTTTTTGGGTATTCTCTTAGACGGGAAAAGGGCGGAGCCAAGCACCTGCAGTGAATATCTGCTGGTATTGAGGAAACTGATGTACTTCTCCCATTCCCGAATCCTCTGTCCGTCTGATTGAATCCCGGTAATCATTTCCCGCCCCTTTCCGATTCAAACTTGTGTCTGGAGATCTGGTGAAATTATTTAGGCATTAATATATTTAAACAATAAAAATCAAAACCATATCACTTGCTGTTTCAGTAGCGCTCAAAAGGATGTGCCTTTCTTGGGAAACTTCCAAAGAGATATTTTATAGGTGTACCATTACTGACCATTCTCGCTGCCACTGTGATCTACGGTTACCTTTTGTTCCATTCTCTCGTAGAGCTATTCTCTATAGTGATAGCGTTCTCTATCTTCGTCATTGCTTGGAACTAAAAAGAATCTATGGACAATGGCTTTATGTTATACATTGGCATAGTCTATTTTTTCCGTGGGAGCAATTGATCTGGTTCACACGCTTTCTTATAAGGGAATGGGGGCATTCCCGAACCTTGGCTCGAACTTGCCTACGCAGCTTTGGATCATAGCGCGATACCTCGAATCAACTGGTTTATTCGTTTCTACATTCTTTCCGATTTGCTACACCGAAGGCTCAGGGTTGACGGTTTTCAAAATAGCGAGCGAATATGCTATAGTCTCATTTTTGGCATTTTCCCTAGTCCGTATGTACCAAGAAAGATTCTTATTAGAAAGATACGTTTTCTTGCTAGTCTGCTTTGCGATCGTTCTGACTGCATCCTCTGAGCTATCCTTCACGCTTTACAATGATGTTTATGGCGCATTCAACATGCTGGGGCACCTGCTCAAGCTCATTTCTTTCTACCTGATTTACCTGTCCGTAGTGAGGACTGGAATCACAGTGCCGCACGCTCTTCTATTTCGCGCTACCAAAGAGAGCGAGAATCGTTTAAGAAAGGCTGTCGAGGAAAAGAAGCACGAACTCTTGAGGTTGCAGGAGCGGGTCTTGGAAATCGAAAGGGGTGCCGCATTTGGAGAGGTGGCCGCCTCTGTGATCCACGACATTAAAACCCCCATGCAGGCGCTGCTCAATCTTGCCTTTATGCTCCGCGAATCTGATGCCGTCAAGAAAGATGAAAAATTGAAAGCTATTTTAGATAGGATTGAAAAGCAAATATCGTACCTGAAAATGGTAATCTTGGAACTGAACTCCTTTACCAAACCAATGAGTCCTTCTATCGCCCCGGTCGATCTCAATACTGTTTTGAGCGGAGCCATCACGTCGATAGAGATCCCGAGCAGCATAAAGACGGAAATAAAACTTCAAGGTGGATTACCAAAAATCTTGGTCGATCCCGTTTTCATGCAGCGCGTATTGATTAATCTTATAGTGAATGCTGTAGAAGCGATGCCTAACGGAGGGATCTTGAAGATTTCAGCCTACAAAGAAGGCAATAAGGTGTTGGTGAATGTTTCCGACACTGGGGTTGGGATTGACCCAGATGACCGGGAGAAAATTTTCCGTCCCATGTTTACCACGAAGAAAAGCGGGGCAGGTCTCGGCTTAGCCATAAGCAAGCGGCTTTTGGAATCAATAGGCGGTTCGATCGAGTTCACCAGCGAACCAGGAAAAGGAACCGTCTTCAGCCTAAGGCTTCCTACTTCGGAATAGGCTTCCTTATTTTGGCTATAGTGATCTGCTTCCCTTTGAATAGCGATATGGTATGCCCGCCACCAACCCAAAAAATTTAAAATACCCGCCTAGCATTCCATCAAGTACGCTCCGGTAGTATAGTCCGGTCAAGTATATTGGCCTCTCGAGCCAAAAGCGGAGAAAGCCAGTGACCCGGGTTCAAATCCCGGCCGGAGCACCACCCTTCTAGGCACAAGACCTGCTTCTGCAATGCATTGCTCCTCACTTGGCATGCGCCTGAGCTGCATGATAAGGCTTATCCACCATTTGGGCTTTAATGTTAGTCGTGTGTTTAAGAAAATGCTTTTTATGGATGATTAGACAAGAATAATACGGTGTAATTCTTGCCGGAAATTAGCGCACACGAATCAGTAAGAGAAATGTATGAGAGGCTTAAGGCAGATGGGATGTCGAACGTCTGGGATCGCTGGCAGGCGCAGGAGCAGGTCCGTTGCAGATCCTTCTGCATGAAGGGTCTAAGCTGCCAGTTCTGCAGCAACGGTCCCTGCAGGATAATCCCAGGGAAGCTCGAGCGCGGGACCTGCGGTATTGATGCTGACGCAATGGCAATGCGCTACATGCTGCTCAGGAATGCAATGGGTCTATCCACCTACACATACCATGCAAGGGAGGTAGCAAAGACGCTCATATCAACTGGGATGGGGAAGACCGCTTTTTCGATAAAAGACGCATCAAAACTGAGGAGACTTGCCAAGATCTATGGGATAGACGAGACAAAGGGCGACTCGCAGCTTGCTGTCGATGTTGGGAATGCAATCCTTATGGAGATAAACGCCGATCCGTCAGAGAGGCTCAGCACACTCTCATTTGCCACAAGCGGGAGGATCGCGACCTGGAAGGGGCTTGGCATCCTCCCAGGAGGTCCAGCAAACGAGCAGATTGACGCCGTGTCGCACTGCCTTACGAATGTGGACGGAGACTATGTCTCACTAGCGAAGACTGCAATGCGCCTGGCGCTCTCATGCATCTACGGATCTCAGATACCGCTCGAGCTCGGTCAGGACGCCCTCTTCGGAACGCCAAGACCGCATGTGGTGTCATTTGACTTGGGCGTTGTTGATCCGGAATATGTGAACATCGTGGTGAACGGTCACGAGCCTTTCATTGGAATCGCACTGATCAACCGCTGCAGGGATCCGTCGGTCCAGGCAAAGGCACATGAAGCCGGCGCAAAGGGCATACGTGTAATTGGCTCGATCGAGACCGGTCAGGAGATTCTCCAGCGGATGCATACTGATGACGTTTATGTAGGGATGACTGGAAATTGGATCACAATTGAACCGCTTATAGCCACAAACGCGGTAGACTTGTTCGCTATGGACATGAACTGCTCTCCCCCGTCTTTAGAGCTCTATGCGAAGAGATATTTGACCACCTTTGTTTCGGTCTCGCCACTCGTGAACGTCCCTGGCATAACAAGGCATGTCGACTACCT
>CALGKV010000020.1 GCA_937930465.1 Methanosuratincolales archaeon
GATCAGGCTTTAACTCTATCGCGCCTAAAGAAGGCAAAGGGGGAGGTTACCTGCTCCTGCCCACTGGGAACTTGGCGACCTCAGGGCTGCGGTTCATCTCCCTAAGTATGATCTCGGTGAGGTCGCTCATCGAGCGGACGAGCTTCGAAGGGGGGTACGGGTAGAGGGCGGTCACATTGATCCAGCTAGCCTCAGGGGTGAAGATGACCCTCGGCCCCGCCTCGATCACGTCTTTGAACATCGGGGCGCAGTTGCTTGATTCGCACGCCTGGCGCATCCTTTCTATCTCCGGGCGGATGTAATCGCTGACGCACTTGATTATCATCTCCCTGACTGCGCTGAGGTCGCTCTCGTATGCAAGGTTGAATGTCACCGCACCCACCCTGACTGGCGAGAGCCGGCTGCCGTAGACTGCCAATATTTCGGAGAGGACAGTCGAGTTTGGGATGGTGAGAACCCTGCCCGTCACCGACCAGAAAGAGGACTCGTCCCCTATCTCGATCAGCGTCGTCATTATGTACCCGATGTCGGTGACTATCCCCCTGACTTCGCCAATCTTCACACTGTCGCCAATCATGTATGTCCTCCTGACGTTGATGTAGACCCAGGCGAAGAAGTTCGATATCACCGGGGCGAGCGAGTAAGAGAGCACGAGCCCTATCACGCCGAATGAAGTGACGAAGATTATCAGCTCCTTGAATATGAATGAGATTATCGCGGCTATCGCAAGCAGTATGAAAACGGCCTTGACCAGCCTCCCGACGGAGACCCTTGAGTGGAGATCGTCGATCTTTGAGATCAGAAGGACATAGACTAGCTCCGAGAGTACTAGAGCCACCAGCAGGATTAGCAAAGAGAGTATGGACTCGATCACATACTGGCTGTAGGGGACGGATTCGAGGTCCGGCAGGAAGATCAGGTAGAAGACTGAAACCAGGCTGGCGGCAGATACGTACGTGAGGAGGCTGCGCTTGGACGGCCTCTTGCCCGCCATCAGCATCTTGCTCCTCCTCATCCTCAGCACCACTGCCAAGAACCTCGCAAGCCTGATGAACCTTAGGGTTCGCAGCCCTGCCCCTATGATGGTTATTGTCTCGAAGAAGGCGAAGGCGTAGGCCGGAACTAGCGCCAGCAGGTCGATCCAGTGCCACCTCAGATACCTTATCCTGTCCTTTTCGGACCGCAGATCGAATGCGAAATCAACCGCAAAGACTAGGCATATGACAAGATCTGCAGAATAGATGAGCTGCTTCCACGCCTGCTCAAGAGGGATTGTGAAGTCGACGAGGAGCAGCAGTATGGAGAGTGTCGCCAACAGAGCCATCGTCAACTCGGAGAGGTACCTCAACTGCACCCAAGATCACTTCACAAAACCGTATGCGTCAGGAACTCGCTATTTAAGTTTCCCATGCCTTTTCCCAAGGGATTGCAGATGGGCAAGCCACTTGCCGAACGGGCTTAAGGAAGTCTACTGAACATGACCGACCAAAGCGCAAAGGAGCTGGAGCTGGAAGGGCACCGGGACCGAGAACCCAATAGGGTTAAGAGGTCTGGCAGAGAATACCGTTTCTAATGGATGGCTTATGGAAGCGATCGTCGCTCATGACCTGACCAAGAAGTTCAACTCGTTCACCGCAGTAGACAGGCTAAGCCTCGAGGTTCGGGAGGGCGAGGTCTTCGGGCTCCTCGGGCCCAATGGTGCAGGCAAGACGACGACTATCAGGATGCTCGCGTGCATAATCTCCCCGACCTCTGGATCTGCCCAGATCCATGGCAAGGACATAATTGGAGAACCCGCAGCGGTTAGGGGGATGGTAGGGGTGCAGACCGAGAGCCCCAGCCTTTACGAGCGCCTGACTGCGACGGAGAACCTCGAGTTCTTTGCAAAGGCTTACGGGATAAGGGATCCGGGGGAGATCCGGTCAAGGACAAGGGAGCTGCTCGAGTTCTTCGATCTATGGGAGAGGAGGTGTGAGAGGGTTGCAGCCTTCTCCAAGGGGATGAAGCAGAAGCTCGCGATTGCCCGGGCGATAATCCACGATCCCCCGGTGCTCTTCCTCGACGAGCCGACGTCAGGCCTAGACCCAGAGTCTTCGAAGCTCATCAGGGATCTCATAGTCAAGCTGAGCAGGATGGAGCGAAGGACTATCCTGATATCGACTCACCGGCTCGAGGATGCGGAGAGGATATGCAATAAGGTGGGAATAATACTCAGGGGCGGGCTCAAGGTCTCGGGCGCTCCGGAAGAGCTGAGGAGCAGGATAGCAGGCGAGGCGAAGGTGGAGGTCAGGCTGCTAGGCAGCGCGTCAGATTATATCCGTTCGGTGGAAGGGGCGCCAGGCGTCTCTGGAGTCGATGTCAACGGCAGCAATCTGATAATAAGCACATGGGATCCCGCATTGACCACTCCGGATATCGTCAGGAGGGTTGTTGAGGATGGCGGCAAGGTCCTGTCTGTGAGGCCGTTCCTGCCGTCGCTCGAGGAGGCCTACTTGAAGATCGTGGAGGGGATGAGGGGTTGAGGCTCGCCAATGCATTGCTCGTGTTCAGGAAGGACTGGAAGGAGATCAGCAGGAACTACCAGGTCCTGGCCCCGATCATCTTTGTGCCTCTTGTCTTCACTACCATACTGCCGCTGATACTCGTCTTCGTCCCTTCGTTGGTTGGGGCCCCTGGGGCTTCATTCCAGCTTGTCGGGCCGATGTTCGAAAGCCTCCCCCCGGAGGTAAAGGCAGCAGTGGCAGGGATGGGTGCGGAGGAGACAATAGTCTATGTTTTTGCACTATACTTCTTCGCCCCTTTCTTCCTCATAATACCGATAATGGCATCCAGCGTGCTTGCGTCAGACAGCTTTGCAGGCGAGAAGGACAGGAAGACGCTCGAGACCCTCCTTGCTACGCCCCTACAGGACGGGGAGCTCCTTCTGGGAAAGATGCTGGTCTCGTTCGTGCCTTCGATCCTTGTTACCTTCGCCTCCTTTGCTGTCTACTGCCTGGTTGTGGACCTTGCCTCAGTCCTCCGCTTTGGGGGAAAGATCCTATTGCCCAACGCACTGTGGTTGCTCTTCATATTCGGGGTCACCCCGCTCGTGGCACTGGCTGGGATAGGGGTCACAGTGATAATATCTCTGCGCGTCAAGGGATACAGGGAAGCGCAGCAGATGAGCGCGATCCTTATTGCGCCAATCTTGGCCCTCATCTTCGCAGAGGTAGGCGGGGCCATAATCTTTGGACCGCTTATGATACTTCTGATGATAGGGGTTTTCACACTTGTGAATGCGATAGTGCTGTTCTTGGGCATAAAGCACTTCCAAAGGGAGGAGCTCCTGACCAGGGGCGGCTGACAGGATCCTGTCTGACATCCCTTTTTCAGGCAAAAACCATTTTGAATCGTTTTCTGAAAGCAGCGGGGTTTCTTATTTCAGATAAGTATAAAGAGAATAAGAAAAAACTGTTATTTTGTGGTGTAAAGTTTTGAATTTTTCAAGGAAGGCTGGCTTAGCCATCCTTTTGGCCGCGCTCGTGCTATGGGCTTCACCTTCAGTCATGTCAGCTGGGCTGACGATCACGGTTGACTCGGACACCATGCTTTACTCCGTGGGGGAGGACGTATGCATAATTGTCTCGGGGCCTCAATCTGCAGTCTCCGTGACCGTCGCTGGGCCCTCCGGGGTCGTCTACAGCGACGACACCCTTGTGATAGGGGACTCCGGAACTCTGAAAGTCAACCTCTCAACGGTCGGGCTCCCGACAGGGTCTTACAACATCACCGCTAACGGTACGGCGGGCACTGCCAAGGCAGCGTTCGGACTGGTCGAGCCATCCGGGACGGTATCATGCTATGCCGTGTCACCGACCGGAGGGCAGCTATCGGCACAGGTCCCTCTCTACTATTACTTCAACGGATCTGCCCTGAGCATCATCGTCAATGTGTCAGCCCCTAACAACCGCGTTGCCGCTGAGATCGACCTCGGGTGGCTCGGGTATGGGGCTTTGAGCCTCTCGCCCGCCTGGAATGGGACTTGGGCTAACGGGACAAACCCTGACGGTTCTGGATGGTACGCATTCTTGGTTAGCCGCACCGTGCCAGCCGGCTTTCTCTCGAAGGGCATCTTTGAAACGCTGATCAGCATCAAGGTCCCGGCAGGCCAGGAAGCCATTCCGAACTCGACGTCCTTTGTCGCGGTGCTCAACTTCCAGCCTGCGGAGTCTGACCCTAGGCTCGGAGGATCGACTACAGACTGGAGGGGGATAGGGGATTTCACTAACGCTTCTGGGGTCGTGTTTGAGTTCTACAATGGTAGCAAGCCGGTAGCAACCATAGCCTTTGAAGGCAAACTGAACCTGTGCGACCCGGTCACGGCGGGCGCGCTCCTTAGGCTGGGCGAACACTTGAGGGTCGGCCCAGGGAAAGTCGGGTTGAACGCCTCTGCGCTCCCGGCGTTGGATGTTTCGGCTAGAATAACCATGTCATGGCTAAGCTTCCAGAATCAGCCAGGAGTTTTATTCGACGGAAGCCCTGTTCTAAGAACGGGACAAAGTTCTGGGGGACCGGTCAGATCCCTTTATTGGAACGCCACGTCCGGCACGCTGGTCCTTGAGGTCGACAGGATGGGGGAGTACACGGTTGACGGGGATCCGCCTTTTTTGGAGTATTCTGATCCGCAGGAAGGCGCCTTTATAGGAGACCCGGAGCCGACGGTTAAGATCATCGTGAGGGATGCGATCTCGGGTGTCTCGCAGCCTGATCTCGAGATGAGGGTCGACGGCAGGAGGGTTTCCCTTGCGCCCGGAGAAGCCTCACCAGGAGGGGTGTGGGCGAACGCCACGCCGGGCCGGCTGTCTGACGGGTGGCACACATTGGCGCTGGTTGCTAGCGACCTCTTGGGCAATACCGCGGTGATCGAGCTCAGGTTCGCCGTCGACACGACGCCGCCTGAGATCGCAGGCTATTTTCCATCAGACGGTTCATACGTAGGGGAGGCTAGGCCCAGGTTCTCAGCAAACTTCTCGGACTCGCTGTCTGGGGTCCACCACGCGGTACTGAAGATTAACTCATGGAACGCGACAAGCACAGGCGACAAAATGAACATCATGCCCCCGTTCAACTTCACGGAGGGCGTATACAGCGCCACAATCGAGGTCTTCGACGTTGTTGGCAACTCGCATGTGCTCACATGGTCATTCACGGTCGACCTGACGCCGCCGGTGATATCGTACTTCCACCCGGAGAGATCAATGATAGTGCCCTATAACGACTCGGTCTATGCGGGTTACCAAGACAACTTCGGCATTGACAAAGGCAGGATCAGCCTGTTCATAGATGGCGAGGAAATAATTGGCTTGAATCTGACAGATAATACGCTGTTGTACTACCCTACCCCTCCTCTCTCCAAGGGGATGCACAATGCTGAGCTAAGGGTCTTCGACCTGGCGGGTAACAATGCCACTGAAGCATGGACCTTCAGGGTCGACGACATACTCCCGATTGTGACAAGGACCGACCCTGTCAACGGTAGCACGATCACAGTGCGGTCCCTGACGATCAGCGCGACACTTTTCGACAACCTGGAGGTGAATCCAGACTCGGTCAGGCTGAAGCTGGACGGGGCAGACAGGACCGCACAGGCCATAATAACCAAGACCAGCGCCAGCCTGCAGGCAACGCTGGACATAGGGATCCACACCGTTGAGATATACCTCTCTGACACCTCAGGCAACACTAACATGGTGGCATGGAGCTTCACAGTCAAGGAGCCGGAGCCGATCCCGCCAGAGATGATCAGGGACATAATAATAATGGCGGTGCTAGTGATCGCCGTCGTGGCAGTAATCCTGATCATCTTCATGATGGGGAACAGGAGAAAGCAGAGGTATTAGCATGATTGCATGATCCATGCCCTGTGGCGATGAGACAGGCTAGCTCAGTATGACTCGCGGTGGTATTTGCCAGAGGTTCTCTTTCCCCTTATCAGCATCAGGTCTCCGGATATCCAGCCGCTCAGCACCCGCACTATCCCATACTTCTCAAAACGCCTTGCTGAAGCCCTAACCATAGTCCTCCTGGTGTAGATGACCTTCCCCAGCCGCTTCAGGCGGAAGCCAAGCTCAACATCGTCACAGAGCGGATAGTCAGTATATCCGCCAGCCTCGAAGAACTTTTCCCTGAGCACAGCAGTGTTCGTCCCGCGCGTGCCGACAACACCAATCCTGTAAGTCAGGTCGGAAAAATGGTTTATGAAAAAATAAAGCAGCTTGTACTTGAACTTGTTCTCGAATGGTTCATCGGGACCACATACCGCCACCACCCCTTTGCTGAAGCTGGATCTTATCCTCTCGAGCCATTCCGGATCCGGGACCACATCGGCGTCGGTATGGACCAGTATCCTCCCCCTAGCTGCCTTGGCACCGTCGTTCCTTGCACCGCCTACCCCCTTTCCGGTCTGTGGGATCACCAGGTCAGCGTACCTCGAGGCTATCTCTACAGTCCTGTCACTGCTGCCTCCGTCCACAACAATGATCTCGTACTCCGAGCGGGGCAGGGTCTGCCTCGAAAGGAGCGCGAGGGTTCGGGCGATGATCTTTTCTTCGTTGTAGGTGGGCACTATCACCGAAATATCGACCAACTCGACCACTTCAGGGGTTGCTCTGTCTTTTGACCGGCATATTTCTGTTTTGAGAATGCGAAGATGCGGGATCCTTGTTAGTTGCGGATCTGGCAGTCGAGATCAGATCCGTGAGGGATGCCAGCGCCTTGCCAACGCCCTCCATGGAGATCAGCACGATCGTCTCGGTAAAGCAACTAACGGTCTCCTCTATGTTTACGCCTATCCTGGAGAGGGCCCTGTAGAATACTGAGATACATCCAGGGGTATCGATTATATCCTTCGGGCTCTGGATCACCAGAGCCGCAAGGCTATCCTT
This sequence comes from Methanosuratincolales archaeon, assembly GCA_937930465.1. Classification (GTDB taxonomy): domain Archaea; phylum Thermoproteota; class Methanomethylicia; order Methanomethylicales; family Methanomethylicaceae; genus Methanosuratincola. Next base: position 6,924 of record CALGKV010000020.1, read on the forward strand.
CCTGTCCAGGATCTCCTTCGGATTGAATGCGCCCGCAGCTTTTTCGACCGCCCTCTGGTCCATTATGATTGTCATTGAGGAGGAGCCTATTAGTATCTGGAGAAACTCGCTCCAGAAGTTGTCGATTAGGGACTGCAGGACTTTGAGGGTCTCACTGGTCTTCTCAACGGAGAGTTTTGCGACATCAGTCCTAACGCTAAGGACGCTCCCTGCCACTACACTGTTGATATCAAGGTCCTTGTATGGGGGATCGAGCTTAGCCCTGCGTACAGAGGTTGCTATTCCAGAGAGCTTGACCCTCTTTCCCAAGGCTTCAGAGACCTTCGGGCGGAGCATCCTTGCTACCGAGCTGTAGTTCGCATACCCCCTGCTCAGTGCGTCCTGGAGCGGGGGGTCCTGCTCGATGAGGTTCTGGACTACCCTCGATATAGATTTGACCATTTTGAGTCACTTTTGCTGCATCTTTTAATTAAATGACCAAAAACAATATAAATTTTAGCCCCTCACTCACTTAAGGGTGCTGATTTTGCTCAACAGGGCTAAGGGAGTGCTGGTCCTGGAGGACGGAACCGTCTTCTACGGGAGGTCTTTTGGGTCAAACAAAAGGGTGCTTGGGGAAGTGGTATTCTCCACTTCAATGGTGGGATATCCGGAGTCGCTTACGGATCCGTCCTATAGCGGGCAGATCCTGACGCTCACTTATCCGATTGTGGGCAACTACGGGGTGCCAAGGTGCATGAACGGGCAGATCCCCGACTGCTTCGAGTCGGATGGGATAAAGGCAGAGGGGCTGATAATCCATGACCTCTGCGACGATCCTAGCCACTGGACTAGCGGGAGGACTCTTGACGAGTGGCTGAAGGACGAGGGGATCCCAGGGCTATACGGCAT
>CALGKV010000021.1 GCA_937930465.1 Methanosuratincolales archaeon
GCGTTGTAGACCCAAATGTAAAGCTGCCCTTCGTCCACGCTAAGCGGCAGGTTCGCATATGAACCGACGAGCTTGTCGCCCGTAGGCTCCACCTTGTAAAGCCTGTATGACTTTACCGTCGCTGGATCGCCGGCTGTCTTGTCATTGACCCCCAGGAACCAGCGGCTGCTCGCTGATGCATAGTTGACCAGGTTCGTGAAGTCGAAGACGAAGGTCGCATCGCATGCCGTGGTAGTGCCGTCGAATGCATAATTGCCACCCGAGTAGTAGAGGGCCTTGGGCGTCCATTTCCATGACGGGATATCCGTCGTTGCGTCTCCTATGCCCAGCGTGATGGCAAGCTGGCCCCGCTTGAGGTGGCTAAGCGTGACCTCGGCGACCATTTGGGGGGTGTATGAAGCAGCAGCTGTGAGGGCATATGCCCCGGTTGTGAAGATTCCGGTAGCGGATCTGTCCGTCGTTGGCCATGTCGGGCTGGAACTCGCGGTCGAGGAGGGATAAACGGCATCGTAAGACACCCACCTGAAACCACCATTCCAATCACTCGTGCCCCATGAATTGGCTATCTTGAACGCCCCTTTCTCTCCCGGATCCACGACCTTATTCCCATTGAGGTCGCACCAGATGTCGTCGTTGTACCCCACTATAGTCATTGCATGCCCTCCCTGCTTAGTGTTCTTCATATAAGTGGCTATCTTCTGCCCGACAAAGGCGTTGTCTGCTAAGGTAGACGGGTCATCACTGACGTATCCCTGAACCCAAGAGTAGATGTAGGTGCCTATAACGAGGACATGTCCGTTGGCGAGCTGGGCTTTTATGTCCAATATCATCTGGGTCGTGTTGGAATTGTAGATTTGCCCGTACGAGAGCGGTCTGTAGTTTAGTGCATTGCGCCAGGCTGAAGAATTCATGCACCATGCAAGGTAATTATTGTCGTACGGGAATTCCGACCATGAGACTGCGCCGTGCTTCAAGAGCAGGGCATACGCATCCGAGAAGTATGCACCCCCGTCGATGCCGTAATTGATCATATTGTAAGTCCATTTCGGAGAGAAGATCATGCTATTGTCGCCGTTGCTAGCAGTGCGCCCCCGCGCGAGATTCGTCTCATACGTGAACTGGTAATATGTAGTTGCCCAAGCCACGCACGACCCTATGCTGCCTTGGCTCCTGATCGGCGGGAAAGCGCTAGATAGGCTGTTGTCAACGTTTGATGGGAGAACGCTGTACGGGTCCAATGTTGATGCGGCTTGATCCGATGAAGCCGACGAAGCCAAACGAGCCGCCTCCATGCCGAGGGGAACGCCCCCCAGATCCGAAGCCGACAGTCTGCTCAAGCCGCGCGCCTCCCGCTCCGAATTGATCCGCTCAAGCGCCAGGGAGTTCAGCCGTACCTTCTCAATCAATGGGAAGTTTTCTTTCATCCACTCTTCTTGGGCAGCCGTCGGATCTCTGAGACCGGTGGAAAAAGTTTCGCGGTAATCGAAATCTTTTTGCGGTGCACCCTTACCCATAATGATAGGGGTTGTGCTGGACAGCAGAATCATCAACAAGACAAACACAGCAAACATTTTTGGCTTTGGCATTCTCATTTCTGACCCCTCTTCTGTATACCCTATATTGTTTAGTTGTTCAACATATATACAATACATTTATAAATGCTTTATCTTTATATAAAATAATAATAATTTTAAAGTGAATTTAAATCGATTATAATAAACAGCTTGACAAGCTTCAACTGCTTAGGAAATCGACCCGATGCCCAATTGGAATAGAGCAAAGAATGTCTTGAAATGGATAGGCATGTTTTTAGATTTACAAAAAGTTGGAATTCGGCGGCTGTCTTTTCCAAAAAAAGCTGATTAAAGCCGATTTGTTCGAAGTGCTTTAACTAGGTGAGCATGCCTTGATCCCGCCTACGGGGGGCACCGCTCCTTATTGGCGGCAAATTCTTCGTTCTTATGCCAAAATTCAGGGATGGATCAAACAAAAGCTGCGTTACCCCCGCCTGAAGCTGAATCGCTCCTTCAAATTCTGGCGTTAAGTGAAAAATATCTATACGAGATGTGGCTTTTTCGTCTTTGATGCGCTAGGGCCTTTTGCCCTTCAAACTTTGGCTCTAGACAGGCTAAGGTTGATCCTTCAAGGACACTTAACTATGGGTTCCTAGGAAACCTGCACCTCCAGATCAGTACTCCCTGTAGTCCCTTAGAACTGGTATGATGTCCCTTGCAACTCGGACCTTCTCCTGTTGCACCGCTCCTGTGATGACCTCCTCCCCTTTTCCAGCCCTCCTTAATACCCTGCCCCATGGATCTATTATGCAGCTGTGCCCGTGATACTTGAATTCGTTACTCTGAGTCCCCGCCTGGTTAGCAGCTATAATATAGCTCATGTTCTCAATCGCCCTTGCCCTAAGCAGAGTCAACCAATGCGCTCTTCCCGTTTCCTCTAAGAACGCTGCCACGTTCACTATAGCCTCAGCACCAGACAGCGCCTCATACCTGAAGAGCTCAGGGAATCTCAGGTCATAGCATATGGTCATTCCAATCCGTAATCCGTTGATGTCCACCACGGCGGGTGCTTCACCAGGAGTGAAGACTTCCCCCTCCCTTATCTTGCCATAGCTGAAAAGGTGGTTTTTTCTGTACTTCCCGGCGACGCCTTCCTCTGTCAACGCATATGCGGTATTGTATAGCCTCTGCCCGTCTTTTTCTATTATGCTTGCTATGATCGCTTTAACCCCCGTCTCCCTCGCGAGATCCCTGAGCAAGCTGAGCGTCTCCCCGTCCTCGCCTTCCGCGTTCGGGAGGCACTTTTTCCTCGCCATCCCATGGGGAAGGAAATTGAAGAGCTCTGGCAGCACCGCCAGCTCAGCACCCCTGCATCCAGCCTCCCTGATCATCCTGGCCGCCTTTTCCAGATTCTCTAACTTGTCTTCCCCACTGGCCATTTGGATAACTGCTACTTTCAAGGATCCTGCCTCCCCCTACTAACAATGCAACGCACACACTTGAGCATTGCTCCACTAATGTTGTAAGAAATTCTTATATATTCGAAATGTTTTATTGCCTTGCTTTAAATTGGAGGTGTAAGTTAATGCCGCAATGTTCGCTG
>CALGKV010000022.1 GCA_937930465.1 Methanosuratincolales archaeon
CGGGGTTGCGATCCTGCCGAAGCACGTGCTTGAAGCCGTGCCATTCAAGGACTGGAAGACCCATCCATTCAACAAGGGGACCGGTACTTATGTTTCAAACGGAAAGACCTTCTCTGGTCCGATCGGCACTGGTCCGTACGCTTTCAAGAGCTACGACCCAGTCTCAGCTATAGTCACCCTAGAGAAGAACACCAACTACTGGGACAAGGCTAGGCTCGAGTCCGCAGGATACTTCACCGTCCAGAAGTTCTACATAAGGTATATCGTCGAGAAGGACAGTGCGATAGCTGCCCTAAAGAACGGTCAGGTCCACATACTTGACCAGAACTACCAGCTGGGCAACGACTACAAGGCAGGCAACCTTGATTTTGCTGCCAACTACGAGCTTAGGGGATCTGGGATCCAGCAGCTCGGGTATAACATGAGACACCCTGTCTTCGGAACCGGTGTCGACACCCCGCTAGGCAAGTCTAACCCGTCGAGGGCAGCCGAGGCAGCCAGGTACGTTCGCCAGGCTATGGACTACCTGATACCCAGGCAGCTGATCATAGACAACCTCCTGGGAGGGTTCGGTGAGCCCGCCGCAGTACACGTCAACCCGGTCAGCCCGTACTACAACTCAAGCATAGTCGCGAGGGAGTACAGCCCAACAAAAGCTAAGGAGCTTCTTGCAATGGCTGGATATTCGGTTGGGGTCACTCCTTCAGGGCCTACTGTTCTGTCGAGCTACCTGCTAGGGCAGCCCATTGAATTCGAAGGGACATTCGACATAGACCCGGTGGTCGCCTTGGATGCGGGCGGTATAATCGCGCTGCTGCTTATGAGCACTGACAATTCAACCTGGACGCCAGTTGCACAAACCGTTGTCAACACAGGCGGCTACTACAAGGTGAGCTACACGCCGACCCAGACAGGCACATACTACTTCAAGGTCCAGCTGACCGGAGTAGGGGCAAAGACGGCTGCTGCTTCAGCAGCATCAGGACCAACCTACCCGTACGCGAGCATTAGCAAGGTGATCGATCCGCAGACGACTCCGGCAAAGACCGTAACTGTGATCTCTGTCGACAGCGCTATCTCATCCTACGCAAACCAAGTGAACGCACTCAACACCAAGGTCAATGATCTGACCGCTCAGCTCGCAAATGCAACAAACATAGCCTACGCTGGAATAGGGCTTGCAATTATAGCATTGATAGTAGCAATTGCACTTGGCATGAGGAAAAAATAATCTTCCTTTTTTTTATTTGTTATCCTGAATGTCTTCTGAGTCATTCAATCTATCTGCAAAATAGTTTTTGTTAAATCATAAATATAGTCAAAACGAGGCTCTCAATAAGCAGAGCGGACCCAAGCAGAACCATCCTCAGCCCCCTCTTTTCAGGATTCTCCTTGGTCTCTTTTTTTTGTCCCTCGCCCTCCCCTCCCCTTTTGAGCCTTAGGTAGGCAAAAATCTTGCCATAGCTTCTGCTGGAGACGAAGAATCCCAGGTATCCGCCAAAAATAAGCACAATCCCACTGAAAAGGAAGATCGTAATGACAAATGTATTGAAGAGATCCCGTACGAAAAAAAGGACCGAGAACGGAGACCGCAAGTGCAATGATGTTGAGGATTATGAAGTCAGAGACCAGCACCCTCAAATTTCAGACCTTCAGGAGAGCCTATATAACCCGGTTCCTAAATCTTTTTTCTGAGATTAGTGGTACCGATGCGCAAAGACAAAACCAGAAGTAAAAAGAAGGATCAGTCTTCCATCAAGGCGAGAGCAATTGGCATCCTGATTATAGCAGCGTTGGTTGTTTCAACAGTCGGTATATTTCTAACAAGCGGTCCGAGGACCACCCCTTTGCCTTCTCCACAAAACTTCAAGAAATATCCTTGGATGGATTACGTGCCATCCGACGTATACGAGTTCCGGTTCCTGAACACAACGAAGCTTTCGATCTTCCCGGATCTTCTTTCTACCACAGTCATTTCCGTATCTGATCCTACGATACAGATCTACATTTCCGAGCTAACTTTCGGGCTTGACGTCATAGCCCTTAACTACACCGGCGTTTCGGTTCTCGGGGTGGTTGAAGCCGCCAGGAATCGGGTTTCTGAAGCACTGCAGGGCAGCAACATCACGCCATTATATTCCCACGGTGTGCCGGTATACCGGATCCCGGCGAGCAACGGGTCGGTCGCTTCTCATGCATGGCTATGCGTCCATAACGACACCCTGATCTACAGCGAGGGCGATGAAGTCGCGTATCAGGCAATAGACTCAATCATCGGGAGTAGCAAGCCACTGTTTGATGACGACTCATACAAGACCGGATATCTCCTTGCTACCAGTGGTGCCGACAGCTTTGTGGTCTCTTATTACAGGGCTTACAGCAACCAGTTCAACATCTCTTGGATCATGAGCGCAGCATTCGGCACAAACTCGATAGTTAAGCACGACGTCTTCTCTTTTCCCTCTAGGGATCTCGCAAGCGCCCAGTATTCCAATGTCGTCAAAAGTGTTATAGGAAACGCCTCGGCGGTCTACCTCTCCGGGACTTACATGCTTGCAGTGGATACGTATCCCCTATCGGATATCAGGCTCGTGCTGATGAGCCTATGACTTTCCAATTTTTATTTTTGAAATGCCGATAAAAGGATAAATACCGAGTGCAATCACTTCTTACAATGGTGTTTACTTTGAGGAGCATGCCGAGGCTCGTACTCTTGATGATCTCCCTCCAGGTCCCTCTGGTGGCCATTGACCTGATCCTGCCATTCTTCTCGCCGTTCTTCGAGCAGTTCGGGACCTTCGACTTCCTGGCAGCCTATATGTTCGCCTTCTTTGACTTCATCCTTATAATAGGGTTCAGGTCAGGGGCAAAGTGGGCATGGCTTTTCGGTCTGCTCTTCAGCGGCTTGAACGTGATTATGTATGTTTACATGTACCTAGCAAACCCAGTTCTCTTCTACACCATCCCCCTCTTCCTAAGGGTTGCTGTGATGTTCTCGCTTAGGGCAAGGGGAGTCCGTGACTACTTTGATCTGCTGGGCGACGTCTACAAGAAAACAAAGAAGTCGCTCAAGAAATGAGCGGTATAATCTCTGTCTTTATGTAAGAAAGGAACTCGACAGGCTGGACTTCGCTGAATGCGGTCACGACCCCGTTTCTCGTCACTCCGACAACTATTCCGTACTTCCTCGACTTGAAGACCATATACCAGATCCCTCCCATGGAGGAGTAGTCCGAGTACAGGACTGTATTCGCAAGACCTGAGCCGTACAGGGACAGCTTCTCGATGTTGGGTATGTTCACCCCGTCGAAGAAGATGACCTTGGTGTCCTCCGGGTTCTGCTCGTGGAACTTCTTCAGGGTCTCCGGCTGGATCTTGCTCTCTACTATTCCCCCTACCGAGATGAAAAGTATCTTGCTGAGGAGGTTTGCTATGTTATTCGCTGCCCTCTTCTTCTCCAGCACGATGAGAAATGTCCTTTCCCCGGATTTGTGGAAAGTGAATTGCGACTCAGCGGTCTTGACTACAACCTTCTCGCCGTCTCGGTGATGCACCGTGAATGCATAATCCTGCGAGAGGATCCCTTCGAGCGATTCCTGCGTCATGTTGAGCTTCAAGATCTCTGTGATGAGCGGAACCTTCTCGCCGCCGTATTCGAAGTCCTGTTCGGTTCGGTATCCTTTGAGTTTTCCCGAGATCGTTGGGATGTCTATTTCATCCTTTACGATGAAAACCTTCCCAGCCAAGACCATAATGCCATCACTATCCAGGTAATTCAGCCGCATTAATTTCCTTTTCTACCCAGGCGAACCTCCTTTGGAGGGATTTTGAGTAGTATAGCTTCCAGTCAAAGTCTATCCTCCGCCCCCAGTTTGCATAGACCCTAGGGTCGATGTAGTTTTTGAGGGAGGTGTTTAGGTTGTAGTCCTTTGTCGCCTTCATCGCCTTTATCCTGAGCTGGAGCTCCCTTATCTTGTCGGGCTTCACATTCTTTTCCTTCAGTGCCCTTAGCCGATCCTCCTTCTTCCTCAGTGACTCCTGCCACGTCTTGGGAAGCTTCCTCTTGTGGTTGCAGACCTTCGCCGCCTCCAGGTTGGCCATCGTGGCTTGGTATTTTTTGATGAAGGCAGGGTCATCCCTATCAACCTTAGCCCTCTCGAGGTAACCCTTTGTGGTCGTTGATGCGTGGTAGGTTCTAAATACCTTGGCGGTGAGTCCTGGCATGATCTCCGCAAGGTATGCATTAACCTTCTGCGACCTCACTCCGTTGAAAACTGTCCCCTTCCCCTCCTCAATGAACTCCTTCAAGTTCTGGATGACTATTGCTGGAGGCTTTATCGTGCTGACCCACCGCACCGAGTCCTTACCCAGAAAATCGAAAGTCACCTTCCCTTCTGCCTCATCTATACTAATGTGCTCTGGTCTGAGCGTAGTTGCCCCTACTGTGTCCGCCTCATCCTCGTCCTTCTCGTCCCCGACCCTCATTTTCAGAGCATCGATCAGGTAGCAGACCGTCGCGACCTTCCTCTGGAGGGGATCCTGCGACTCCAGACCCGCCAGTATGTGATCCCTGACCTCCTTGATCTTGACCTCAAGCTCCCATGCCTTGTTGAACTTCTCGATGTCCCTGACCTGCTTTATGTAAGCAGTGTCGGAGAGCCATACATACTTCATCTTGTCCCTGAGCTTGTCCTTCCATCTTGCAACCCAGAGTGAGCCCGGATCGAATATGACGCCCCCCCACCTCCCCCCGCCTGGAGGCTCCGGGACAGGGGCGTCGGGGGACAGGTTCAGCGTAATATCCTCTGATTTGACTCCGGGCTTCCATCGTCCGCGCATAGGGTGATCCCCCCTCCCCATAAAGATGGAAGCCGGCTCAACCATGTAGTTGCTTATCTCCATAGGCATGCCATTGACGTATGCAAAGCCATACTTCAGCCTGTTCTCTTCCCTGATCTTCTTGCGCTCGGCTGCAAGGGCTTTTCTTTCTTCTTTAGCCATCGTTCCCTTCTTAGCCTTCTCGTCAATGATCCACTTTTCGATTTCAGAGAAATCGAAATCTTCCGGTTTTATCTTGCCTTTTATTCCAAGTGCCTTCCCAAAGTCGCTGAAGAAATTTTTGACGAATACTTTGTCTTTCGCGTACTCCGTCCCCAGCTTCTTAGCCCAGGCGACGGCCATCTCCTCCTGATCCCTGTTCAGCGCGATCTCCTGGCCCCTGAAGCGGATCCTAAACCCGACTGGCTTATAAGCCGGGATAAGAACCCCGTTGTGGGCAAGTGTCTTAACCTCGATCTTCTCCAATGGTCATCGCCTGTGCTTTTAAATGATTATTGGAAATATTCATAAGCTTTTTTCTGAACAATGCCCTTTTTTTGCAAAAAGGCTTCCGGAGCCAAAGAACCTCTTGTTTTAAACAACGAAGTCAATATAAATGACTGCCTTTTATCGACTCTTGCAGGGATAAGGCAGGTTTATTAGGAATAAAATGGAAGGGGAAGCCCCTCGGTGGATCAAATGGCCAGGCTCACTCTGTCTGAGGTGATACTTGAGAACTTTATGTCATATGAGTATGCCAGGGTGCAGCTCAACCGAGGGCTAAACCTCATATCTGGACCGAACGGCGCCGGCAAGTCCTCGATTCTGCTGGCGATATCTGTGGCAACTGGTCAGAGCTATACCGAGCGGTCGAGGAAGCTCTCGGATCTTATAAGGCGGGGAAAGGAAACTGCCAGAGTTACGCTCGTCCTGAACAACACTGCTGTGGACGGCAAGCGACCCGTGCCCCTCATCAACAGCGATCTCATAACCGTCTCGAGGTACCTCAAGAAGGACGGGACTTACTGGTTCGAAATAAACTCTAAAGAAGCCAGCAAGTTCGACGTCAACCGTCTCTTCAAGAGCGTTGGCATGAACCCTGACAATATGCTCATAATCATGCACCAGAACATGATTGAGGAGTTCGCGATAACCTCGCCTGAAGAGAAGCTGCGTATGGTGGAAGAGGCCGTGGGCTTTCTCCCATACCGGAATGCAATATTCGACGCTGAGGAGAAGCTGAGCCGAATCCTGGGGGAGGAGGAGGCCACGACGCAGCTCCTGAGCAGTGCCGAGCAGACACTCGCTTACTGGAAGGATCTGAACGAACGCTATGAGGAAAAGAAGCGCCTCTTGGAGAAGAAATCATACTTGGATAGGGAGATGGTTTGGGCCCAAGTCATCAAGAACGAGAAGACCGTGGCTTCTATCGAAGAGCGGATCCGGCACAAGTCAGCCCAACTGGAGGATATTAAAAAAGGTATTGTGCAGAAGAAGACGGCAGCTGATCAGCTTTGGTCCGATTACTTGGCCGAAAAAGAGAGGCTGAGGGCACTCCTCTCTGCTCCCGACAAGCTCCGCGAGAGGGGCGTCTCCGATGAAAGGCTGGACTTGATAGTCAGATCCTACGTAGACACTCGGGTCGAGGAGGCCGTGATGCGGTACCGTGCAGGCGAACTGGAACGCGAAATAGGCGATCTAAAGTTGGGTCTAAAAGACGCGAAGGGACTTCTTGCCGAGGCGCAGCATGGGGTCAAAGGCGCTGGGGAGCGGATTGAGACTGCAAGGACGCTGATGGAGATCTCGGAGGAGATCAGGTATGTGAACGCCCACCTCCTCTCGCTTGGCGATGTGCCTGAGGATGCACCATCCATGTACGAGGCGTACAAGAAGACATATCAGGAGCTGAAGCAGAAGGCTGCCGTCGTCGGAGAGAACAGGAAGCACCTGATTGAGGAGATTGCAGAGAGGAAGAGGATCTGGAGGGAAGTTTTAGAGAGACTGGTCGCAGAGATAACCCCCATATACAGGAGCGTCCTGAGCAGGGTTGGTGGGACGGGCGACATACGCCTCTCGAACATGGACGATCCAGAT
>CALGKV010000023.1 GCA_937930465.1 Methanosuratincolales archaeon
GGACCGGAGGAGGAAGGGGTGCAGCAGAAATCGTGTTCCTCTCCCTTTACGGGAATTCGGTTACAGGGGCATTGGAGATAGAGCTTCCGTAGCATGGCGCTAAAATAGAAGCAACAGAAGCCCTCCTTTTGCATCTCCGCCGACAGGGTTAAGAGATTCCGGGCGAGACAGCTTCACGGTGACTGCTTTGGCAAGGATGAGGGGTTTCAGGAAGCTCACCAGTGTGGCTGAGGCCCTCCAGATCGCAATGAAAGAATGCTCGAAGGTGGAATTAGCCAGGGAGATTGTCAGAACAGAGGATGCGCTCGGCAGGGTACTCGCAGAGGACGTAGTCGCTCAGCACAACGTGCCCCCATATGACAGGGCGGCAGTCGATGGCTATGCGATCAGGAGCGAGGAAGCCTTCAGCGCATCCCAGTCCAACCCGGCCATCTTCAGAATTGTTGGGGTCGCAGAGGCCGGCGCCGGGCGTAAGAGGATTGGATCTGGGGAGGCTGTCGAGATATACACTGGGGCGGCTTTGCCAGATGGCGCCGACGCGGTCGCGATGGTGGAGGAATGCGAAAGGGAAGGCAATGAGCTGAGGGTGCTACGTTCAGTCCCAAAGTACGGTAATGTCTCAAGGTGCGGCGAGGACATCAAAAGGGGCGATGCCGTGCTGAGGAAAGGTCACGTGCTTAAGGCATGGGACATCGGGATACTTCTTTCAATAAGGATGCGGGAAGTCTCGGTCAGCCCAAGGCTCAAGGTCGCAGTTCTCTCGACGGGTTCAGAGCTTGTTGAGATCTCCGATCCTAGAGCCCTTGATGAAGATAGTCTAGTAGACACTACCAGACCCATGATCAAGGCGCTGCTCAGCCAGTCGGGATGCGATTTGGTAGACGGAGGGATCATTAATGACGATCTTGAGGAAATAAGGGATCGGCTCTCAAGTCTTGCTGAGGAGGCGGAGATAGTGATCACTATAGGAGGGACCTCAGTAGGGGGAAAAGATCTCGTCCCCGAAGTGCTAGATGGGGTGCAGGACTCTCGTTTGATCTTCCACGGAATAGCAGCAAAGCCAGGGAAGCCAATGGGATTTGGGGTCTACAGGGGGAAACCCCTTTTCATGCTTCCAGGGTACCCGGTATCGGCGCTCGTCGGGTATGAGAGTGTAGTAAAGCCAGTGATCGCATCCCTCACAGGCTTACCGATTAGGGAAAGGCAAAAAGTGAAGGCCAGGATCTCAAGGAGGGTGCCCACTACCCCAGGGGTGAGGCACTTCCTCAGGGTTGCACTTGAGCGTGATGGGGACGGCTTCCTAGCCAAGCCAATAGCCCTCACCGGCTCTGGGCTCCTTTCTTCGCTAGCAAAAGCGGACGGATTAGTCATCGTTGGCGAGGACAGGGAAGGGCTTGAAGAGGGGGAAATCGTAGAGGTTGAGATTTTGGGTGATTGACTTGACGCAAGACAGAAGGAAGATCTTCCACAGGCTGGCGACTCTCGAAGAGGCGTCCAGTATGCTAATTGCCCTGGCGACCCACCTTCCGCAGCCGGAGAAGGTCGGGGTCATCCAAGCATTTGGCAGGGTCCTATCGAGAACGCTTTATTCAAGAATAGACCTCCCGCCTTTCGATAGGGCAGAGATGGATGGCTATGCAGTCGTCTCCTCGGACACCGAGGGTGCAAGCGAGACTGCGCCGATCAGGCTCAGGGTAGTCGGCAGGATTGATGCCGGATCTGTCCACAGGGGCGAGGTGGGCGCCGGCTCTTGCGTTGAGATAGCGACCGGTGCGCCGGTTCCCAGAGGGGCGGACGCGGTACTGATGGTCGAGCACACGTCACGCGCTGGCGACCTGGTTGAGGTATACAAACCGGTGACGCCGGGCGAGAACGTTGCCCACACAGGATCTGACTTGGAGATTGGCGAGGCTGTGCTGAGGAAGGGCGCAGCCATAGGGGTCAGGGAGGTTGCATTGCTCTCGGCTGCGGGGTTCGAAGAGGTCGAAGTGTACGCAAAGCCGAAGGTCGGAATAATATCCACTGGCAATGAGCTGGTCGAACCAGGGGGAGAGCTTCCTCCGGGGAAGATATACGATGTGAACTCCAAAATGCTCTGGGCTGCAGTGGCTGATGCGGGCGGTGTCGCGGTATTTATTGGCAGAGTCGGAGACGAGCTTGAGAAGATAAAGAACTGCATAATTGAGGCGATCGGTAGCACGGATCTCATCCTGATATCGGGCGGCACCTCTGCCGGCACAGGTGATGCCGTGTACAAGGCGATAGGGGATCTCTGCGATCCAGGAATCCTTGCGCACGGGCTCAATATCAAGCCAGGAAAGCCCACAATTATCGCCGCGCACAAGGGAAAAGCAGTGATAGGCCTACCAGGGTACCCTGTGTCAGCACTGATGGTTTTCAACCAAATAGTCAGGCCACTCATACAGAGGATGGCGATGGCGAAGGGCAGGAGCGAAAGGGTATCTGAGGCGAAACTTACCCAGAGGGTCAACGCTGCAAAGGGCAGAAGGTGGTTCCTGCCGGTGCACATGCTGAGGGGCAATGAAGAAAGGGCATATCCCATCCTTGCAAGCTCAGGAGCCGTGGGGACCCTTGCCAGGGCGGATGGCTATATAGTCGTCCCTGAAGGCATCGAGTACATAGAAGGGGGGGAGTCTGTCCAAGTAAGGCTCTTTGCAGAACCCGAATCCAAGGAAGCCCTGATTGTGATGGGCAGCCATTGCCTTGCGCTGGATCTGCTCATCGAGACATTGTTTGAGGAAAAAGGCATAAGCACCAGATCTCTGAATGTGGGGTCTCTGAGCGGGCTGAATGCGGTGGCGAGGGGGGAATGCGACATTGCCGGGATCCACCTGCTGGACGAGGGGACAATGACCTACAACACGCAATTCGTCAATAGGGCAAAGCTCCCGGAGTGGTCCCTCGTGAAGGGTTACAGGAGGGCACAGGGAATCGCGATCCCTAGGGGAAACCCGAAGGGCGTTACAGGGCTCCGGGATCTCTTAAGGGGAAACCTAATCTTCGCGAACAGGAACAGGGGTTCGGGGACTAGGATCCTTACGGACCATATGCTCAAAACCATTGCGGATGAGCTTGGGATCGAATTCAGGGATCTTGTGGGCAGGATAAGGGGGTACAGATCAGAGTTCAAGACGCATTCTTCAGTTGCCGCAGCAGTAAGACAGGGGCGGGCAGACATCGGAGTCTGTGTGAAGGGTGCTGCAGCGGCTTATGGACTCGACTTCATTCCAATCGCTGATGAGGAGTACGACTTTGTGATCAACCCAGAGGTCAAGGACAAGGAGGAGGTAAAGGAGTTCGTCAGCTGCCTGAGATCCAAGCGCTTCAGGGAAAGATTGGAGAAGCTGGAAGGCTACACGCTCTTGTAAGAGCCCTCAGATTGCCTTTTATCCAACGGGGCAGAGATTAAGCACATGGGGAACTGGATTGAGCGTACTGCAGGGGCGGTGCAGTTAAATGGCAAATGGGACGCCCCTTCATACCCTGCATTCTAAATCCGCACACATGGGGGAATTCGCGGGATTCGAGTTGCCTATATGGTACGAAGGCATTGCTCAAGAGGTCCTGAACACCAGGAAGGCCGCTTCGGTTTTCGATGTCTCCCACATGGGGAGGTTCATCATTGAAGGTCCTGGAAGCGCCAGCCTTCTGGACTGGGTTACCACAACCAAAATATCGGCACTAGATTTGGATCAGGGAAAATATTGCCTGCTCTGCAATGAGCGGGGAGGTGTTCTCGAAGATGCGATCGTCTTCAGGGTTGGCGAGTGCAGGTTCATTTTTGTCGGAAACGCCTCAAGGAGGGGGTTCGATCTTGAGTGGCTTACGACCCACGGGGGCAGATTTGAAGCCTCGGTCAAGGATTTCTCAGGCTCCTCTTTGATGTTGGCGCTCCAAGGACCAGAATCCCAAAAGTTGCTCCAAAGAGTCTGCAACGTGGATCTACAGAAGATACGGAGGTTCAGGGGGGAATGGGCTAAGGTACTCGGCGAGGAGGCTTTCGTGACAAGGACGGGTTATACTGGGGAAGACGGGTTTGAGGCGATATTTTTCGGCTTTAAGGGTGCAGAGAGGATATGGAATGGGATTCTCAGCGAAGGGTTCAAGCCGGCAGGCCTAGGAGCCAGAGACGTCCTCAGGATAGAGGCTGGGCTGCCCCTCTTCGGAAAGGAGCTGAAGGAG